>DASYES010000896.1:0-4097 GCA_036498885.1 Pseudonocardia sp. | reverse complement strand
GAGCGACTCGGTTATCGGAGGTTCTGGGTCGGCGAACACCACAGCACGTACATTTCCGCCGGTGTCGCGCCGGCGGTGATCATTGCGCAGGTCGCCGCATCGACCTCGTCGATCATGGTGGGTTCCGGGGGCGTGATGCTGAGCAACCACGCACCGTTCGCCGTGGCGGAGCAGTTCGCCACCCTCGACGCCCTCCATCCCGGCCGGATCGACCTGGGGATCGGCAGCGGTGCCGGCACCACGAACGAGCGTGCCGTCCAGGCGTTGCGGCGCTCCTCGATGGGCCGCGGAGCGACCGACTACGCGCGAGATGTGCGCGCCCTGATCGAGTTCCTCGCCGGCGGAATGGCGACCGACGACCTCATGCTCCTGCCGTGGTACGAGAGCTCGACGCCGCTCTGGCTGCTGGCGACGAGCCAGCACGGCGCTCAGCTGGCTGCCGACCTGGGCCTGCCGCTCGTGGTCGGCCACCACATCCGTCCGGAGAACACCGCTTCAACCGTCGCTCGCTACCGCGAGGTCTTCCAGCCTTCACGATGGTCGGGCCGGCCCTACGTGATGCTGTCGGTGCAGGCCGTGTGCGCGGACTCCGACGAGCGGGCCGAGGTGCTCTCCCGCCCTGCCGACCTGCTCCGTGCGGACCTCGTGGCCGGCCGGACGCCGACGTTGCTGTCACCCGAGGCGGCCTCGTTCTACGAGCCGAGCGGGGCGGATCTGGACGTCATCGCGGAGGCGCGGAAGCACCAGGTGCGGGGCGGACCCGGCACGGTCGTCCGGCGGCTGGCGAAGCTCGTCGCCGAGTGCCGCGCCGACGAGCTGATGATCATGACGCCCGTCTACGACCTCGCCGAGCGCACCCGGTCCTTCGAGCTGATCGTCACCACTGTGGCGGCCGAGGTCGCGAACCGCAGCTGACCGTGTGGTGCAGCTCCTTCCGCCCGGACGCACTGGCATCAGCACCGGCGCGGGTGGTTGGCGGGCATCGGCAGGAGTGATGACGTCGACCGCATGGGGCTTCGCGGCGCACGCCCTCTTCGTGTCTGTGCGTCACGATTTGCCTCCCGTGCGTGGCGGCGAGTGACCAATTCGACAGCTCGCCTTCCCGGTTCTCCTTCCATCAAACGGAAATCCCGTTTCGCTGCCCCCGGCGACCCGGGTGAACATCTTGTGGACGTTCGTGTACGCCGCGTCGCCACCGGAGCTCGGGGGCGGCGTGCCCCCGAGCAGATCGAACGAATTGAACCGGAGGGAGCTCGCAATGTTGACGGCTCCGCGGAGCGCCGGCACACGCGCTGGGGCGATCCGCCCGGGTCCGGGCTATCCCCGCCCGTATCCGGGCAGGCCGCCCACCCGCCCCCGCCACCCCTGGAGCTTCTCGTGAAGAGCACGCACACCGAGTCCGAGCTCGACCTCCTGGTCGCCGACCGTCAGGTTGCCGCTGACGGGGTCCTCGCCCTCACCCTGCGCCACCCCGATGGCGGCGAGCTGCCCGGGTGGACGCCGGGCGCGCACGTCGACCTGGTCCTCAGCGACGACCTGACCAGGCAGTACTCATTGTGCGGCGACCCCGCCGAGCGCAGCGCGTGGCAGGTCGCGGTCCTGCAGGAGCCCGACGGCCGGGGCGGCTCCGCATTCGTCCACGACAAGCTGAGCACGGGCACGACCGTGCGGGTGCGGGGTCCGCGCAACCACTTCCCGCTGGAACCCGCCACCCGCTACCTGTTCATCGCAGGCGGTATCGGGATCACGCCGATCGTGCCGATGCTCGGGGCCGCCACCGCCGCCGGCGCCGACTGGCAGCTCGTGTACGGCGGCCGCACCGCCGCCTCCATGGCCTTCGTGGAGCAGCTGCGCACCACACACGGCGAGGAGCGGGTGGTGCTGCGCCCGCAGGACGAGCACGGCCTGCTCGACCTCGACTCCCTGCTCGGCGAGCCGGCCGACGGCACCCTCGTGTACTGCTGCGGCCCTGGCCCCTTGCTCGATGCGGTCGAGCAGCGCTGCGCAAGCTGGCCGTCCGGCTCCCTGCACACCGAGCGGTTCACGCCGAAAGAACAGGGCGAGCCGGTGCTGTCCGGCACGTTCGAGGTGGAGCTGGCCCAGAGCGGCACCACCCTCAGCGTGCCCCCGGACCGTTCCATTCTCGAGGTGCTGGAGGACGCCGGCATCCAGGTCCTCTCCTCCTGTCAGGAGGGCACCTGCGGCACCTGCGAGACCGTCGTGCTCGCCGGAGAGGTGGACCACCGCGACTCCCTGCTCACCGACGAGGAGATGGCCGCCAACGACACGATGTTCATCTGTGTCTCGCGCGCGGCATGCCCGCGGCTCGTGCTCGACCTCTGACGCCACTCCGACCGCAGAACGGCAGGCCACGATGACCACCGCGCAGACCGTGCCCGCCCTGGGCGACGATCCCTTCAGCACCGAGGTCCTCACCAACCCCTACCAGTTCCACTCCCGGCTGCGCGAGGCCGGGCCGGTCGTGCATCTGCCGCGCTACAACCTGATGGCGATGGGGCGGTATGCGGAGGTCCGCGCGAGCCTCACCGACTGGTCGACCTTCGTGTCGGGCCGGGGGGTGGGGCTGGCGGACTTCGCCCGCGAGACGTCGTGGCGCCCACCGAGCCTCCTCCTGGAGGCGGACCCTCCGGATCACACCGTCGTCCGTACCGTGATGAACGATGTGATCTCGCCACGTGCGGTTCGCGGGATGCGCGCGACGTTCGCGGCCGCCGCGGACGAACTGGCCGACGCTCTCGTCGCCCGGGGCCGCTTCGACGCCGTCACCGACCTCGCCGAGGTCTACCCGCTTCAGGTGTTTCCCGACGCCGTCGGGCTCCCGGCCGACGGCCGGGAGTGCCTGCTGCCCTACGGCTCGGCCGCGTTCAACTCCTTCGGACCGCCCAACAAGCTCCGCGCCGATGCGCTCGCCGCCGCTGCATCCGTCCAGGAGTGGGTCCTCGCCCACTGCGAGCGGGAGGCGCTCGCGCCCCATAGCCTCGGGGCAGACATCTGGGCGGCCGTGGACCGCGGGGAGATCACCGTCGAGCAGGCGCCGATGCTCGTCCGCTCTCTGCTCTCGGCCGGTGTCGACACCACAGTCTTCGGCCTGTCCAACAGCATGTATGCGCTGGCCCGGCACCCGGAGCAGTGGGCCGCGCTGCACGCCGACCCCAAGCTCACGAAGTTCGCCTTCGACGAGGCGCTGCGCTGGGAGTCGCCGGTCCAGACCTTCTTCCGCACCACCAGCGTCGACACCGAGGTGGCCGGAACCCCCGTCCCGAAGGACACCAAGGTCATGCTGTTCCTCGGCTCGGCCAACCGCGACCCCCGCCACTGGGGCGAGGACGCCGAGTCGTTCGACATCAGGCGCTCCGCCTCCGGCCATGTCGGCTTCGGCATGGGAATCCACCAGTGCGTCGGCCAGCCCATAGCCCGGCTCGAGGCCGAGCTCATGGTCGGTGCGCTCGCCCGCCGCGCCGTGCGGCTCGAGCTCGACGGAGAACCGGTCCCCAAGCCCAGCAACACCCTCAAGGGGTGGGCGAGCATCCCGGTCCGGCTCACCGCCGCCTGACGAGAGGTCTCACGAGCTCGGGAGGGGCGTACTGCGTAGCACGGGCACCTGCTGGCGCTCCACCGGGCACAGGGCGAGGAAGTTGCGCACGAGCGGGTCCGTCTCGCCGAGCCACGCGGCAGCCATCGTCAGCCGCATCGCCGTGCCGACCAACGGGACGCACACGACGCCCGCCTGAGCGACGCGCCGGCCCGACCGCGGCACGAAGCACACACCCAGGCCGCTGGCGACCAGGCCGAGTGCGACGTGCGTGCGGTCCACCTCGTGGGTGATCCGCGCGCTGAAGCCCGCTGCGGCGCACTGAGTGACGTAGTAGTCGTGCAGCTCCTGCTCCTGGGAACGGGCGATGAGGATCATGTCCTCGTCCGCGAGCTCGGCGAGGTCCACCGCCTCGCGCACGGCCAACGCGCTGCCCTCCGGCACCGCGAGCATCACCGGCTCCGACCGCACCGTGACGAGCGAGAGCTCGCTGACCGGCTCGATCGGCAGCCGCACGAAGGCGAGCTGCACGTACCGGCTGCGT
>DASYES010000895.1:0-5293 GCA_036498885.1 Pseudonocardia sp. | reverse complement strand
CGGCGGGCTCGACCGCCCGTCCCGGTGGCTGCCACTGCCGGCACCGCAGATCTGCTCCGGGCGACCCGTTCGGCCTCACCCGCTGCGGGTGACGGCTCCGGCACGGAGCGCGCGCGTTCCGGGAGGTCCGCTAACGGTGTGTCCGGTTCGCCCCTGGCCCGTGCGGGCGATACGGGCTGCGGAATGTTCCCGCCGGGTGCCGGATCCGTGTTTCCCCCATTCCGGGTGAGGCCGGTGGGTGTCCGGGCGGCCACTGTGATGCGGGGCGAGAATCCGCCCGCGAATCAGTGGCACTGGAGTGATCGAGATGGCGCTGGCAGCGAATCAGAGCAGTTACCCGTTGCTCGACCTGATCTGGACCATGCTGGTCTTCTTCGGCTTCGTTCTGTGGTTCTGGCTCCTCATCGTCGTGTTCGGCGACCTGTTCCGCCGGCACGACGTGTCGGGCTGGGGCAAGGCGGCATGGACGGTCTTGCTGATCGTGCTCCCGTTCATCGGCATCCTCGCCTACCTCATCGCTCAGGGCGGGTCGATGGGCGAACGCCGCGGGAAGGAGGCAGCGGCGGCACGCGAGGCGTACGAGAGTGACGTCCGGTCCATCGCGGGCCAGCCGGCCGACCAGATCGCCACGGCGAGGCAGCTGCGCGACTCCGGCGACATCACCGCCGAGGAGTACGAGGTGCTCAAGCGGAAGGCCCTCGGCACGACGGCCCCGACCAGCGGCGACATGCCGACCGCCACCGGTTCTGCCCGCTGAGTCTGCTCTCACGCCCCACAGGCGACGGCCCGGATGTCCGCGGCGCTCGCCGACGCTCGTCCCCGCCCTGACCACCGTGGTCCGTCCACCACCTGACGCTCGACCATCCGTCGCAGGCGATGCCGCCGGGCGCTGCGAGGCCGACACTGCTGGTCCGGAAAGCCCCCGCACGCGGAACGGAGCCACCGATGTCGGACGTCGAAGTCAGCCGCACCGAGACCCTCACCCGCCAGGAGGCCGCCGACATGCTCTCGGCGCTCGCCGCCGCTCTCTCCGATGGTGCGGGGGTCGAAGTGCAACTCGGGGCGAGCACTCTCCGGCTGCATGTCCCCGACCAGGTCCGCTACGAGGTCGAGGTGGAGGTCGACGGCGACGAGGTGGAGCTGGAGGTCGAGCTCACGTGGTCGACGGCCAAGCCGGCGGCAACCGCGCCGAAGCCGCTGACCACCACGAAGCCGGCGGCCACCACGCCCAAGTCGCCCACTGCCACGAAGTCGCCCACTGCCAAGAAGCCGTCGGCCGCCACGAAGCCGCGGTCCACCGCGCCGAAGCCGACGACAGCCTCGAAGCCGGTGACCGAGCCGGCCGCCGCAGAGAAGCCCGGCCCGGGCTCGTCCAGAGCATCCCGGGGCCGCACAACCACGAGCGTCGCCGCGGCGCGCTCGCGCCCCTCGGCAGGCCGGGTCTGAGCGCGATCGGCCCGAACCCCCGCCGGCACCGCCGTGGCCGGGAGCGCAGGCGGCCGCCGGATCGGGGAAGCGCAGCTCAGGCGAGCAGTGCGAGCTTCGTGACCAGCTTGCTGACCCGGTTGCGCGGCCCGATGATGCTGACGGCGCTGCAGGCGAGCTTCTCCGGTTCGGTCTCGGCGAGCTCGGCGAGGTAGTCGTCGTAGACGCGGTGCGACTGCGCCGCCTCGGGCATGTCGACCACGAGCACCCCCTCGGCGTCGGCGGCAGCGGCGCGGGTGGCGGCGAGCGCGTCCGGCGGCGCGGCCAAGACGGTGCAGCCCGCCCAGGGCAGTCCGGGGTGCTCGTCGCCGGAGGCGTCCGGCCCGCCCCGGGCGATCAGCCCCTCCACCGCGGCACCGGTGGTGGCGGCGACACAGGCGACGGCGTTGGCCGCGCGCCCCGCCGAGAGCGTCTCGTCGACCACGACCACCCACTTCAATCGGGTCGAGCGCGTCGGCTCGCTGGTGACGACCTCGTCGGGCGTGTACCCGAGCCGGTGATGAGCACGCACAGGCTCAGCTACCACAGTGACCTCCAGGTGTACGGACAAACAGCTCGATGCTATGAACACGTCCGGAATTGCAGGCAATCCTGGCCGAGCTGCAGGCAGATGCACAGCGCACGAATCGCGACGTCGCCGCGGCGGTGGGCGTCTCGCCGACCACGGCGCTGGACCGCACGCGGGCACTGCGCCGGCGCGGCGTGATCCGCGGGGCCATCCTCGATCTCGACCTCGGCGAGATCGGCCGCCCGGTGCAGGCCCTGATCGCGGTGCGGATCCGGCCGCCCTCGCGCCGCAACATCGACGCCTTCCGCAACTGGGTCAGTGCGCTTCCCGAGACGATCGGTGTCTTCGTCGTCACCGGCGGCGAGGACTTCCTCATCCACGTCGCCGTCGCGGACAACGAGAACCTCTACGGATTCGTCATCGACCGGCTCACCGAGCGGCCGGAGGTCGCCGACGTGCGTACGAGCGTGGTCTACGAGCACCTGCGCAACACGGCGATCGCACCGGTCGGCAGCTGACACCGCCGGCCGGTGCGCTTCGTCGGGCCACCGGGGCCGGCGTTTCCTGCCTTGCGCTGCCCAACCGTCACCCCATAGCGTGATCACGTGGCGCACACGGTTCGCGGAGTCGGCGAGGATCTCGCCGCGCGGCTCTGGCTGGATCTGGGTTACGCCGCCAGCGCTGCCTGTCGGGCCTGAGGCACGTCCTCGCTCCCCTCAGCACTCCCGACAAGGAACCTCTCGTGCAGACCACCGCCACGCGAGTGGCCGCTGTGACCGTAACGCTGCGTGGCGTCGACCGGACGTTCGGCGCCGCCCACGGCGCGCACCACGTCCTTCGCGGGATCGATCTCGACGTTTCAGCGGGCGAGGTGGTGGCGCTGCTCGGAGCGTCGGGCTGCGGCAAGTCGACCCTGCTGCGCCTCGTCGCGGGCCTCGACCGGCCGAGCGCGGGCCAGGTGATGATCGACGGGGCAGGCGTCGACGGGATCGAGGCGCGGGCGGCGGTGGTATTCCAGGAGCCTCGACTGCTCCCATGGCGCACGCTCGCCGAGAACGTCGCCTTCGGCCTGCCGGACGGGTCCCCGCGGGGCTCGCGCCGCAGCGAGGTGACCCACGCGCTCGACACCGTCGGCCTCGGGTCGTTCGCCGGGTACCGCCCGCGAGCGGTCTCGGGCGGGATGGCACAGCGCACGGCCCTCGCCCGAGCGCTGGTGCGGCGTCCCGGTGTGCTGCTGCTCGACGAGCCGTTCGCGGCGCTCGACGCGCTCACCCGGCTGCGGATGCAAGATCTCGTCGACGACCTGCAGCGCACCACCGGCGCCACCGTTCTGCTGGTCACCCACGACGTGGACGAGGCGCTGCAGCTCGCCGACAGGGTGGTGGTGCTGGCGCCGGGCGCCGACCGCGCGGCCGGGTCCGGGATCGCGCATCTGCTCGAAGTGCCCGGCGCGCGCCCGCGCGACCGGGCCGATCCCGTGCTCGCCGCGCTCCGCGTGGAGCTGCTCGACCGTCTCGGGGTGCCCCGCCAGCGCCCCCACCCCGCCGCCTGACCCGCCTCCACCCAGGAGACAGTGATGCCCCGTGCTCTGCCCGTCCTCGGCCGCCTCGGCGTGCTCGCCGCGCTCGTGGGGGTGCTCGCCGGCTGCGTCTCCGGCGAGAACTCCGACGGCTCCGTCGGTGCACCCGCCGCGTCCGGGGTCCAGGTGCGACTGGACTACGCCTACTACAACCCCGAGAGCCTGGTGATCAGGGAACAGGGCTGGCTCGAGCAGGAGCTCGGCCCCGGCTCCGTGGAGTGGGTGCTGTCGCAGGGCAGCAACAAGGCCAACGAGAACCTGCGAGCCGACGCGATCGACATCGGCTCCACGGCGGGCACCCCGGCTCTGCTCGCGAGGTCCAACGGCTCGCCGATCCGGGCGATCGACGTCTTCAGCCGGCCGGAGTGGTCGGCGATCGTCGTCGCGAAGGACTCGCCGATCACCGAGCCCGCGCAGCTGCGCGGGCAGAAGATCGCGGCGACCCAGGGCACCGACCCGTACTTCTTCCTGATGCAGACCCTCGCCGCCGCCGGGCTCTCCGCGTCGGACGTCGAGATCGTCAACCTGCAGCACTCGGACGGGAAGCTCGCGCTCGAACGCGGTGACGTCGCCGCGTGGGCAGGCCTCGACCCGTTCATGGCCCAGACCGAGCTGGAGGCCGGGTCACGGCTGATCTACCGCAACCTCGACTTCAACTCCTACGGCCTGCTGAACGCCAACGAGAAGTTCCTCCAGGAGAAGCCGCAGGTCGCCCAGACCGTCGTGGCGGCCTACGAGCGGGCCCGCGCATGGATCACGGAGAACCCCGAGGAGGCCGTCCAGACGCTCGTGGCCGCCGCGAACATCAAGCCGGAGATCGCCCGCCAGCAGCTCTTGACGCGCACCGACCTCGCGATCGACCCGGTGCCCGGCGAGGCGCAGCACGCTGTCCTGTCCCGGCTGCTGCCGCTCCTCGTGGCAGAGGGGCTGGTGCGCTCCGAGCAGGAGGCGACCACCGCGCTAGCGTCCCTCTTCGAGCCGCGCTTCGCCGAGCAGGCGAAGGGCACCTCGTCCGCCGGTGGAGCGGCCGGATCGTGACGCTCATCGATCCCGACACCACGGCGCCCGCACCGAGCACCCCGCGGGCTCCTCGCGATGCGCCTCCCCGGTGGGGGCGCCGTGCCAGGGGAGCGGCGGGCTCGGTCGTGCTCGGCGCGGTCGTCCCGGTGCTCGTCGTGCTGATGTGGCAGGCCCTTGCGACATCGGGGGAGTTCTCGCCGTCCCAGCTGCCCACCCCGGGTGCGGTGATGGTGGCGCTCGTGGAGCTGGTGACGCGCGGGGAGCTCTGGCAGCACATCGCGATCAGCACCCAGCGGGTGCTCCTCGGCTTCGCCGCGGGTGCCGGAGCCGGGCTCGTGCTCGGTGGCGTGGTCGGGCTTTCCCATCCGGTCCGGGCGCTGCTGGCTCCCTCGATCCAGGCGCTCCGAGCGGTGCCGTCGCTGGCCTGGGTGCCGTTGTTGCTGCTCTGGCTGGGCATCGGCGAGACCCCGAAGATCGTGCTCGTCGCGATCGGCGCGTTTTTCCCGGTCTACACCACCGTGTCGGCTGCGCTGGCCCACGTCGACCGCCACCTCGTCGAGGTGGGCCGCGCATACGGACGCTCCGGCGTGCGGTTGTTCCTCCGGGTCCAGCTGCCGGCGATCGCTCCGGCCGCGCTGTCGGGGCTGCGCCTCGGCCTGGCCCAGGGATGGCTGTTCCTGGTGGCAGCGGAGCTGATCGCG
>DASYES010000894.1:0-7967 GCA_036498885.1 Pseudonocardia sp. | reverse complement strand
CATCGGCGACCCCGCTTGAGCCGCTTCGGCAGGGTCCATCCGGACCCAACGGGCGCGGTCCGACCCATGGACGAACGGCCCGGCCGCCCAATAACTCGGCATGAACGGGCCGCTCGTCCACCAGTGGGCCGGGGCAGCGGTGCACGTGCCTCGGTACGAGCGGCCCGGCCGCCCAGTTGGTTCGCGCGAACGGGCCGCTCGTCCATCAGTTGGCCGGGCAGCGGGGCACGTGTCTCGGTACGAGCGGCCCGGCCGCCCAATAGATCCGCACGAACGGGCCGCCTGTCCATTTCAGGACGGCCGCGGCTCGCCGCCCCGAGCGGTCCAGCCCGCGGGAACCGTGCGACTCGTGGGCGGGAACCGGGCGACTCGCGGGCGGGATCGGGGCGACTCGCGGAGGGTCGCTGTTGCAGCGGGGTGAAATGTCGGAGTGGTCTCAGCGCGGAAGCTGGATGGAGGCCTGCCCGTCCATCCGCGCGAGCTGGTTTTCCGAACCGTGCAGCGCCGACATCGTTCGCCACTCGTCCCACGGAATCGTCCAGTCGTAGAAGTCGCCGTCTGCCGCGGAAAGCTGGATGCGGCTTCCGGTGACCTCGACGGGATCCCCGTAGAGAACCGAGTTGAAGTAGGCGCGTGCGTTCGCGGTGGAGAGGTTCACGCAGCCGTGGGTGACGTTCTGCCGGCCCTGTGCGTAGCCCGACGCGGGGTTGGCGTGGATGAACTCGCCGTTGTTGGAGATCCGGACCGCCCAGTGCATGGGCACGTTCTCGTAGTTGTACGCCCGGTTGGTCATCAGTTCAGTACGGGACTTGCCCATCACGACGTGGGTGCCGCCTCGCGTGACCCGCCTCGGGTCGGACTCGAGCCCGAAGCTGGCGGGCAGGTTGGACACCTCTTTGCCGTCCCGGATGACGACCATGCGGTGCCGCTTCACGTCGGCGCGCACGATCTGGGAGCGGCCGATGCTGAACGAGCTGGTGAGATCGGCGGCGCCGAACTCGGCATCGCCGAGGTCGAGCCCGTAGAGCCGGGCCTCGACGTGGACCTTCGTGCCCGGCGGCCAGTACTCGGCGGGCCGCCAGTGGATCCGCGAGTTGCGGGCGGTGTCGGGCAGCCACGCCCAGGAGCCCATGACGGGCACGGACGTGCGCACCGAGAGGAGCCGTTCGACGGCGGCGCGGTCGGCCTCGGCAACGCGGCCGCTGAAGCGGATGTCGATCGGGGCGGCGATCCCGACCTCCGCGCCGTCGCCGATGCTCGTCGACGCACGGAGCAGCCTGCTCGGGTCGACGACGGAGAAGCCGCCGGTGACCGGGACGGAGCCGCCCTCGCCGGTGGCAGCGCCGGCGAAGCGGTAGGTGGTGGCGAAGGCGAGCTCCGTCGACGCGGTCCAGGTCCGGCCGTCCGGTGACAGGGTCCCCGCGATCGAGGTGCCGTCCTCGGCGGTGAGGGCGACGTCGGTGAGCGTGCCACCGGTCGCCTCCACACTGATCGGTGCCAGCGGGGCGACGTCGGTGGCACCGTCCGCCGGGACGAGCCGGATCTGTGGGGCGGCCACCACGGCGGCAGGGCCGGACGCACCGCTCGCGGCCGACCCGGCGGCGAGCAGCAGCACGACGGCTGCAACGAGCGCCGCCACCGGCGCCAGTCGTCGCACACGATCCGATCCGGGCATGACCGTTGCTCCCCGCAGCTGATTTCCCCTCGAATCATCAGAACAATTGCGCGACTTCAGGTCAATGACGCCACGGGCCCCGAAAGCGTTCGGTCCTCAACCATTACCCGGACCGGTGAATATCGGCGTGGCGCGCCCCCGAAAATGAGCGGAACGGCGAAATGGGCGGCCTGGTCGGCACGGCCGCGGAGCGACGACGGAGCAGCGAGGGCACGTGCGGAGTAGCGCGCCTCGCGGAGCGTGGTTGCCGATGGCCGCGGTGCGGGGCCTCGGATGGGTCGGCGCAACGGAAAACCGTCCCGAGCGCCCGCGTCAGACCGGTCGCACCCGTTCGGCGAAGTCGTCGTGGTTCATCCGCGTCAGGCTCTCCACCTCGAGGGCGTCGAGATGGACCTGACGTCCGGTCTCGAGGTCGCGCACGAGCAGGCGGGGTCCGTTGGCCGTTTCGTCGAGCAGGACCTCGACGGTGGCGAACTCGTTGCGCAGCACCAGGCGGGGCCGGGGAGCGGCTGTACTCATAGGACGGCTCAGACCAGGAACGTGAGGTTGACGATGGGGGCCTCGCAGTTGACGAGGCGTGCGGTTCGGCGCCGGATCCGCCAGCCGGGCCCGTGCGGGACCAGCCGGTGCTCGTACTCGCCCGCGAACGACCGCTGGGTGCCCTTCCTGACCTCGAAGATCGCGAAGTTCGACCGCACGACCGCGCCGTACTCGGCATCGGAGACGCGGACGTTCGTGATGAGGCGGCGGGTCACCGACGGCGGGATCTGGGCGTGGGCCGGCCCGACACTCAGTCGCCAGATCCGCTCCTCGATCCGACCCCTGTCGTCGTAGATCAACGAGACGTGGCGCTGCGGGTCCGCCTCGTCGTGCCGGGCGGGCACCCAGTACACGGCGTCGTCGGTGAAGAGCTCCAGCCAGCGGTCCAGCTGGTTGCCGTCCAGCAGCTCGGCCTCGTGGTAGAGGAAGTCCTCGGCGTCGCTCCGGCTGAGAGTGCGGGTCTCCGAAGTCGCTCCGGTCGTGCCGGTCATGCCGCCCGCCCTTCCTGCAGCAGGCGCTTCCACTCCCGGAAGAGACCCCGCTGCGGCGTTTCGTCACTCGGCTTGCCGCGGTAGCCACCGCCCGGGAGCCGCTCCTCGTCGTGGAGGCCGCGCGAGAGCAGCAGCCACGGATCGACCTCGGCGGCTACGCCCTCCTGTACGCAGACGAACGCCTCGGAGTCGTCGGGGGCGATGAACGAGCCGGTGGCGAACGCCTCCTCGAACTCGCGCAGCCGCGCCGCGTTGAGATCGTCGGGAGCGTCCCCGATCAGCATCGGCGACATCGTGATCTGCGTGCGTGTCGGGCTGATCGGCGTGATCACGCGCAGGTTCTGCAGCGTGATGTGCAGGTTGGGGAAGATCAGGACGTTGAACTGGCCGAGAAAGTCCCGCAGCAGCTCGCTGCCGTGCTCGGACTCCAGGCGCGAGGTGTACTCGGGGTAGGCCTTGCGGAACTCCTCGACGTCGCCCTCGCTGGGCCATCGGGCGAGGAGCACGTGGCCGCCGGGGTGGGCCTCGCTGTAGCCGATCGTCTCGTCGCGGGAGCCCAGGCGGGCGTGCGGACGGTCCGGGCTCTGGTCGCGGATCTTGAACCACGTCTCGTGCAGCGTGATCGCGTGATAGCCGTCGACCCCGCCTTCGATGGCGTGTTTCCAGTTGGCCGGGTACTCGTGCACGTTGCGGCCCGCGCTCAGGTTGAGCGTCTTCTCGAACGCGGGGTGCAGGAAGACGCGGTCGAGGTAGTGACGGGCGCCGCCGAGGTGCTCGGCGAGATCGGGAACGTCGGGGTTGAGGCTCGCGAAGATGAGCCCCCGGTAGGAGTCCACGCGCGCGGCGGGCGTGAGTCCCAGTGCCGACTTGTCGAGGTGCTCCGGGCTGTAGCGGCGGTTCATCGGCACCCCGAGCAGCTCACCGCTGTTGCGGTAGGTCCAGCCGTGGAACGGGCAGCGGAAGAACGTCGCGTTGCCCGAGCGCTCCCGGCAGACGACCGACGCGCGGTGCCGGCAGCGGTTGAGCAGCACGTGGATCCGGCCGTCCGCGTCGCGTGTGACGATCACGGGCTGCCGGCCGATCGTGGTGCTCCGGTAGTCGCCCGGCTGCGCGATCTCGGACTCGTGCGCCACGTAGACCCAGGTGCGGCCGAAGATGCTGTGCATCTCCTCGGCGAAGAGCGCGGGGTCGGTGTAGACGCTCCCGTGCACGCGGTCCGGCTGGACCAGGTGGTCGAGGTCCTCGTAGCTGGTGGTTCGCATCAGCGCCTCATCTCTCGCCTGCCGACTCCTCGCACTGATGTACGCTATGCGGACAGGCAGTACGGGTTGCGGACATTTTCAATCTCGCGCGCGGGAGTGACCACTGTCAAGGGAGATCGAGTGCCCAAGGAGCCGGACCAGCGCGAGTTCATCCAGTCACTCGAGCGCGGCCTCGCCGTGATCCTGGCGTTCTCCGACCACCACCCGAGCCTCACGCTCAGCCGATGTGCCGAGCTCACCGGCTTGAGCAGGCCGACGGTCCGCCGGGTGCTGCTCACGCTCCAGCAGCTCGGCTACGTGCGCAGCGAAGGACGCTCGTTCGCGCTGACGCCCCGCGTGCTCGCGCTCGGCTACGCCTACCTGAGCTCCCTGAACCTCCCGGTGATCGCGCAGCCGTGGATGGAGGAGCTGGTCGCCGAGACGCGCGAGGCGTGCTCCCTGTCCACACTCGACGACACCGACATCGTCTACGTGACGCGGGTGGCCACCCATCGCAGGCCCAGCGTCGCCCTCGCCACGGGCACCCGGCTGCCCGCGCACGCCACCGCGATGGGCCATGTGCTGCTCGCCGACCTGCCGAAGGGCGAGCTGGACCACTACCTCGCGCGGGCCGAGCTGCAGCCGCTGACCGCGCGGACGGTCCGCACGCCCGAGGAGCTGCTGCACCGGCTCGACACCGTGCGTGCCCAGGGCTGGGCGATGGTCGAGCAGGAGCTCGAGGAGGGCCTGCGCTCGGTGGCCGCCCCGGTCCGGGGTGCGGACGGGCGGGTCATCGCCGCGCTCGGCATGTCCGCCTCCGTGGCCTCGGCCGACGAAGAGACGATGCGCGAGCGGTTCGCGCCGATGCTGGTGCGCGCTGCCGCGGAGATCAGCGAGCGGCTCGGCGCCGACTTCAGCCCCTGCCGGCACCCGGAGCGGAGTGCCGGCGATGAAACGATGACGATCCGGGAGGATTCATGAAGCTCAGCTGTGCCGTGCTCGACGACTACCAGGACGTCGCGCTCCGGACGGCGGACTGGAGCTCCCTCGCCGACGCGGTCGACGTCGAGGTGTTCCACGAGCACATCGACGACGAGGATGCGCTGGTCGAGACGCTCGGCAAGCACGAGATCGTCGTGATCATGCGGGAGCGCACGCCGTTCCCGCGCTCGGTGCTGGCGCGGCTGCCCCGGTTGCGGCTCCTGGTGACCACCGGGATGGGCAACGCCTCCGTCGACATGGCGGCCGCAGCGGAGCAGGGTGTCGTCGTCTGCGGCACCGGGGGGCTCATGCCGCCGACCGCCGAGCTCACCTGGGCGCTCATCCTCGGCCTGGCCCGTTCCGTGCCGGCCGAGACGGCGTCACTGCGCGCGGGTGGCCAGTGGCAGCAGACCGTCGGCACCGACATCGACGGCAGCACTCTCGGCGTCATCGGCCTGGGCAGGATCGGCCGGCACGTGGCGAAGATCGGCCAGGCCTTCGGCATGGATGTGGTGGCGTGGAGCCAGAACCTCACCGCCGAAGCGGCCGCCGACGCCGGCGTGCGGCTCGCGTCCAGTAAGGAGGAGCTGCTCGAGGTCAGCGACTTCGTCACGATCCACCTGGTGCTCTCCGACCGGTCCAGGGGTCTGCTGGGCGCGCCCGAGCTCTCCCGCATGCGCCCCACGGCATACTTGATCAACACGTCCCGGGGCCCCATCGTGGACGAGGGCGCACTGGTCGACGCGTTGCGCGCGGGCCGGATCGCGGGGGCCGGGATCGACGTGTTCGCCGTGGAGCCGCTGCCCGCCGACCACCCGTTCCGCTCGCTCCCCACCGTGCTTGCCACGCCGCACCTCGGCTACGTCACGCGCAAGACCTATGACCTCTTCTTCCGCGAGGCCGTCGAGGACATCGCCGCCTTCGTGGCGGGATCCCCGGTCCGCAAGCTGAACTGAGGACGCCGCGAGGCGCACGCCGGTGCCCGTGCCGGGCGGTGCCGTGCGCCTCGCGGTGATCATGCCGTCATGGACGGGCGCCCATCGACGGCCACTTCCTCCAGGGGCACCGGGGCGGGTGGCTCGCACGTCGTCGAGACGGCGAGTCCGGTGCGCCGGTGTGCCGCGAGGAGCAGGGTCTCCATCACGTCGAGGACGTGCACGGCCACGTCGGCCGAGGCCCGGTGCGGACTGCCGGCGCGATGGTTCGTCACGAGGTCGAGCACGCCGATCCCGCGGGCTGCGCCGGAGTAACCGGCTGACGGCGGGAGCGCCGTCCACTCTGCCGCTCCGCGCCGGCGCAGCAGGACCTCGCCGTCGAACCGGTTCGGGTCCGGCACCGAGAGCGAGCCCTCGGTGCCGTGGATCTCGATGCGCGGCTGCGTGGAGGCGACCACGTCGAAGCTGGTGGTGAGGGTGGTGACAGCACCGCCCGCATGGACGAGCGCGCCGGTGACATGGGTGTCGACCTCGACCTCGAAGTCCGTGCCGGCCCGGGAACCCGAACCGATCGTGCGGGTGTCGCGCGCGCGTCCCGCCGCGGCGACCACCCGTTCGACGGGGCCGAGCAGGTGGACCAGCGCAGTGAGGTAGTACGGGCCCATGTCGAGGAGCGGGCCGCCGCCGGGGCGGTAGTAGAACTCCGGGTCGGGGTGCCAGGACTCGTGCCCGGGGGAGGTGAAGGCGGCGTTCGCGGCCGTAGGGGTGCCGATGAGGCCGTCGGCCACGGCCTTGCGCGCGGTCTGCGTGCCTGTGCCGAGCACGGTGTCGGGCGCGCATCCGACGCGCAGGCCGTCCGCGCCGGCCAGCACGCTGCGGGCCTGCACGAGGTTCATCGCGAACGGCTTCTCCCCGTAGACGTGCTTGCCCGACCGCAGCGCCGTGGTGGCCACCTCGGCGTGCGCCTGCGGGATCGTCAGGTTGAGCACGATGTCGACCTCGTCGCAGGTGAGCAGCTCCTCCACCGGCATCGCACGGGCGCCCGGTGCGTGGTCGCGCGCGGCGACCGCCCGGAGCGCATCACGGTCGGCCAGCGCGGTGACCCGCACACCCGGCAGGTGGGCGAGGGTCGTCAGGTAGGCCCCGCTGATCTTGCCGAGACCGACGACGCCGATCCTCATCGGCTCGCCCATGTGAGCCCCCGTTCGATGATGGTACGGATCTCAGGCACGTCGAGGTCCTCCTGCTTGTGGCCGACGGTGCAGACGAAGACCCGGCCCGCGCCCCACGTGCGGGTCCACACGGCGGGCGAGACCACCGGCTCGGTCCACGGATCGCCGGGCAGCGCGGGCACGGTGGTGGTGGCGAGGACGTCGTTGCGGCCGTCGGCCAGCACCCAGTACTGCTCGGTGTGCAGCGTGACGCGGGAGATGCCGGCGACGATCGGATGATCGGCCCGCTCGGGCACCACCTCCACGGTGTGATCGACGAAGTTGCGCGGGTGGCAGGCGAACTGTCCACCGACCATGTGCAGGTAGTCGGTGGAGCTGCGGAACGCGTCGGCGATCCCGCCGTGCCACCCGGCGAACCCCGTGCCGCCCTCCACAGCGGCTCGCAGCGCGGCGAGCTGCTGGGCGGTGATCGTCCCCATGGTCCAGCACTGGAGGATGAGGTCGGTGCGGGCCATCAGGTCGGCGTCGAGATAGATGTCGAGGGTGTCCGAAATCACCGTCTCGTAGCCGGACTTCTCGAGAAACGGCAGGAAGCTGTCGGTGGTCTCGACCGGGCAGTGGCCCTCCCAGCCACCTCGGACAACGAGCGCTGTCAACTTTCGCAACTCTGTGATGCTCTCCACCCCTCGAATCTCCCAGACAGCGGCAAAGCTGATCAATAGGCCGAAGCCTGTCATCTCGACCGGGGCGAGCGGGGTGAAAGGCGGTATCTCGACTCCTATCGGATCCGGCACTAGTCTTCTGTGGACCATCGGTGACGTGAGTGGCGTATCACCGCGAAGGCAGCCGGTGCGAGGGGGCCACGTGCATCGCCGCGAATCGCCGGCGCAGAACGTCGAAAAGGCGCATGACGGCGGGTCGCACTCCCGGTC
>DASYES010000893.1:0-7475 GCA_036498885.1 Pseudonocardia sp. | reverse complement strand
TCTACCCGGCCTGAGCTGCCCCTGCGTTCACTCCACCTCAGCCGCCGCCGCCGAGAACTGGGCGGAGTAGAGCTGGTGGTATGCCCCCCGCGCGCCGAGCAGCCCGTCGTGCGTGCCCTGCTCGACGATCCGGCCCGACTCCATCACGAGGATCAAGTCCGCGTCACGGATCGTGGAGAGCCGGTGGGCGATCACGAAGCTGGTGCGGTCCGACCGCAGCGCCGCCATCGCCCGCTGCACCAGCACCTCCGTGCGGGTGTCGACGGAACTGGTGGCCTCGTCGAGGATGAGCAACGTCGGGTCGGCGAGGAATGCGCGAGCGATCGTGATGAGCTGCTTCTCCCCCGCGCTGACGTTGCCGCCCTCGTCGTCGATCACGGTGTCGTAGCCGTCGGGCAGGCTGCGGACGAAACGGTCGACGTACGTGGCGCGGGCGGCCGCGAGGACCTGCTCCTCGCTCGCGCGTGGGTCGCCGTAGCCGATGTTGTCGCGGATCGTGCCGCCGAAGAGCCAGGTGTCCTGCAGCACCATGCCGACACCCGAGCGCAGCGTGGCGCGGTCCATCGTGGCGGTGTCCACGCCGTCGAGGGTGATGCGCCCGGAGTCGAGCTCGTAGAACCGCATGATCAGGTTCACCAGCGTGGTCTTGCCCGCTCCCGTGGGACCGACGATCGCAACGGTCTGCCCCGGTTCCGCGGTGAGCGACAGGTCGTCGATCAGGGGCTTGTCCGGCTCGTAGCGGAACGAGACGCGCTCGAAGACCACCCGCCCCCGCCGCGTCGGCGGCACGGCGGGCGAGACCGGGTCGGGCACCTGCTCCTCGGCGTCGAGCAGCTCGAACACGCGCTCGGCCGAGGCCACGCCCGACTGCAGCAAGTTGGCCATGGACGCGAGCTGGGTGAGCGGCTGGGTGAACTGGCGGGAGTACTGGATGAAGGCCTGGACGTCGCCGAGGCTCATCGAGCCCGACGCCACGCGCAGCCCACCGACGACGGCCACCAGCACGTAGTTCAGGTTCCCGATGAACATCATCGACGGCATGATGATCCCGGAGATGAACTGCGCCCGGAAGCTGGCGTCGAACAGCCGCTCGTTCCGCTGTGTGAAGTCCTCCTCCACCTCGTGGCGCCGCCCGAACACCCGCACCAGTTCGTGGCCGGTGAAAGCCTCCTCGATGTGTGCGTTCAGCGCGCCGGTGTAACGCCACTGCGCCACGAACTGCTTCTGCGACCGCTTCGCGATCGCCTTGGTGACGAACATCGAGACCGGGATCGTGACCAGCGCGACGAGCGCCAGCAGCGGTGAGATCACCAACATCATCACCAGGACGCCGACCACCGTGAGCACCGAGGTCAGCAGCTGGCTCATCGTCTGCTGCAGGGTCTGGGAGATGTTGTCGATGTCATTGGTGACCCGGCTCAGCACCTCGCCCCGCTGCTGGCGGTCGAAGTAGCGCAGCGGCAGCCGGTTGAGCTTGTCCTCCACCTCGCGGCGCAGCGTGAAGATCGTGCGCTGCACGATCCCGTTCAGCAGGTAGCTCTGCATCCAGCCGAACAGCGAGGCGGCCACATAGATCGCGATCACGCCGAGCAGCACCTGCCCGAGCAACCCGAAGTCGATGCCCTCCCCGGGCACCACGGACGAGCCCTCGATGACGTTGGCGAACGTCTCGTTGCCCGCCGCGCGCGCCGCCGCGGCCGCCTCCGCGGTGGTGGTGCCGGGCGTGAGCTGCTGCCCGATCACCCCGGCGAAGATGACGTCGGTGGCGTGGCCGAGAATCTTCGGGCCGATCACCGAGAGCGCCACACTGACGACGCCGAGGGCCACTACGAGCATCACCAGTGCCCGCTCCGGGGCGAGCATGCCCATCAGCCGGCGCGCCGACGGGCCGAAGTCCATCGACTTCTCGGCCGGCATCCCCGCCGACGCCCACGCCGGGCCGCCCCGGCGCGCCGTGGACATCTCCCGTGCCGCGCGGCCGGTGTCGTCGCCGCCCCCGCCCGCCGGTGCCGGCGTGGAGGTCGGGCTCGGCCTGGTCATACCACTTCCTCCGCGCTGATCTCTTCTGCGCTGATCTCTTCTGCGCTGAACTGCGACGCCACGATCTCCGCGTACGTGGGGCTGGTGCCGAGCAGCTCGTCGTGGGTGCCGATGCCGACCACCGCGCCGTCGTCCAGCACGACGATCTGGTCGGCGTCACGGATGCTCGCCACCCGCTGCGCCACCACCAGCACCGTCGCCGTCTCGGTGACAGGTCTCAGTGCCGCGCGGAGCCTTGCGTCGGTGGCGAGGTCGAGCGCGGAGAACGAGTCGTCGAACAGGTAGATCTGTGGTGCTCGCACGAGCAGCCGGGCGATGGCGAGCCGCTGGCGCTGGCCGCCGGAGACGTTCGTGCCGCCCTGTGCGATCGGGGCGTCGAGGCCCGCGGGCATGGCCCGGACGAACTCGGCGGCCTGGGCCACCTCCAGCGCCGTCCACAGCTGCTCGTCGGTGGCGTCGGGGTTGCCGTAGCGGAGGTTGCTCGCGACGGTGCCGGAGAACAGGTACGGCCGCTGCGGCACGATCCCCACCCGACTCCAGAGGTGCTCCGGTTCGAGGTCGCGCACGTCGATGCCGTCGACGAGCACCGCGCCGCTCGTCGCGTCGAACAAGCGGGGGACGAGCCCCAGCAGCGTGGTCTTGCCCGCGCCGGTACTCCCGACGATCGCCGTGGTGGTGCCGGGACGTGCCGTGAACGTGACGTTGCGCAGCACGGGCTCGGCCGCGCCCGGGTACGCGAAGCCTGCCCCGCGGAGTTCGAGAACACCGGTGGCGACCGGCGGAACGACCGGTTCCCGCGGCGGTGCCACCGACGAAGCCGTGTCGAGCACCTCGACGATGCGCTCCGCGCAGACGGCCGCGCGCGGGATCATCATCGTCATGAACGTGGCCATCATGACGGCCATGAGGATCTGGGTCAGGTAGGTCAGGAACGCGGTGAGCGCACCGACCTGCATCTGCCCGGTGTCGATCCGCCCCGCGCCGAACCACAGCACGGCCACGCTCGAGACGTTCAGGACGAGCATGACGATCGGGAAGATCCGCGCCTGCAGGCGCCCGACCCGCAGGGCGACGTCTGTCAGCTCGGCGTTGGCCCGGTCGAACCGCGCCGACTCCTCCGGCTCCCGGACGAACGCCCGCACCACCCGGATGCCGGTGATCTGCTCCCGGAGGATCCGGTTCACGTCGTCGATGCGCGTCTGCATGCTGCGGAAGCCCGGCACCATCCGCATGATCACCGCGCCGATCGACGCCACCAGCACCGGAACGCAGACCAGCATCAACCAGGACAGCTGCGTGTCCTCCTGCAGGGCCATGACCACCCCGCCGAAGCACATGATCGGGGCCGTCACCAGCATCGTGCAGGACAGCAGCACCAGCATCTGGACCTGCTGAACGTCGTTGGTGCCGCGGGTGATCAGCGACGGGGCACCGAACCGGTTGACCTCGCGCGCCGAGAACTCCCCCACCCGGTGGAACAGCGCCCCGCGCACATCCCGACCGAAGCCCATGGCCGTGCGTGCACCCACGTACACGGCGGCGACCGAGCACGCGATCTGCACGAGCGTGACCACCAGCATCCAGCCACCGGTGCCGAGGATGTAGGACGTGTCGCCGCGGGCGATGCCCTGGTCGATGATGTCCGCGTTGAGGCTCGGTAGATACAGCGAGGCCATCGTCCCGACCAGCTGCAGCACCACCACCAGCAACAACGGGCGGGTGTAGGGGCGCAGCCGCTCGCGTAGCAGCCGGATCAACATGAACGGTCCTCGGTGGTGATGGGTGGGGCGCAGGAGCCGATGATCAGCGGCGGTCGGATGCATCCGTCGGACATGACGGGCTCCTCCCCCTTGTCGCGTGTCGTGGTGCGGACGCTAGAAGCCGGACGGAATCCGCCGAATCCGTCACGTGACCGGGCGACCCCAGGCCGTCCAGCAGGATGGAGACGATCTGCTCGGCGTCCAGCTCGCGGCCGTCGGCGATGAGCGGGTGGGTGCCGGAGAAGACGAGCAGCCGCAGCACGTGCGCGAACTCGGTGGGCGGCACGCGCAACCGGCACGCGTCCGGGCCCACCAGGTCGACCACGGCGGCGCGGAAGGCGTCGTTGATCTCGCTGGGGTTCTGGCCCCCGGGCCGGCGCGGCGGTGACGGGCGCCCCTCGCGGGGCGGCGTCCGTGCCCAGCCCAGCGCGTTCAGCAGCCCGAACACCTCCGCCATACGGCGCTGCAGCACCGTGACACCTTCGGTGAGGCGCTCACGGAGCGGGAGAGAACGATCCACGGCCGTCAGCTCGCGGAGCGCGGGCGCGGGATCGAACGCGTCGGCCACCACCGCCTCCACCACCGACTCCTTGTCGGGGAAGACGCGGAAGATCGTGCCCTCGGCGATCCCGGCCGCCGCCGCGATCTGGCGGGTGGTCACGGCGGTGCCCTGCCGTTGCACGAGCGGCCGCGTGGCGGCCACGATCGCCGCTCGTCTCGCCTCCGGCGCCATACGGGGAGCGCGCCTGCCCTCGGAGATCACGCCGGGACAGTAAATGAGTGCCCACTCACTAACAAGTTCTTTCCCTCGGAGGGGAATCGCCCCCGACAGCGGTCCGGTCGGCCCCCGGCGCTGGTCGACGCCACCGCCGTGGCGCCGTGGACCCCGGACGCCGCCTGCGGCCGACATTCATGTACCCGGACCCGCCCTTTACGCTTCGCTGAAGATCGACAGCGCCTGCCCCCACCACACCGGAGAGACGATGACTCGGGAACGTATCGAGATCACGGCGGGCGACCGACGGGTCACGGGTGTCACCACGCGCCCGGGCCGCGCGGAGGCCCCGCTCCTGGTGGCCCTGCACGGCGGCACCTACACGTCGGCCTACTTCGACGTGCCGGGCTTCTCCCTCCTGGATCTGGCCGAGGCCACCGGCTTCACGGCCGTCTCGCTCGACCGCCCCGGCTACGGAGGAAGCGACCCGCTCGACGACCACACACCCGTATTCGCCGGGAGCGCGGCCGTGCTCGACGACGCGATCGCCCGGCTGTGGGCCGACCGGTCGGCCGACCACCCCGGCATCGTGATCGTCTCCCACTCGATCGGATCGGCGATCGCCGTCCACATGGCCGCGGGCAAGCCCGAGTGGCCACTGCTGGGCATCGCCCTGCACGGCGTCAACGACCGGTCTCCCGACCCGGTCGTGAACGCCTGGAACGCCATGCCGGCCGGGCAGCCCGTCGCATTCACGCAGGAGCAGCGGCGGATGTTCATGTACGGCCCCGACGCCACGATGGACCCCGACGCGGTGGTGAGGGCCGAGATCTCGGCCGCGCCCGCGCCGCTGGCCGAGCTGCTCGAGATCGTCAGGGAGTGGCCGGCGTCGGCGGCGCAGCTCGCCGCCGGGGTGACGGTGCCCGTGCAGTACGCACTCGCCGAGTTCGACGGGCTGTGGCTCGTCGACCAGCAGCGCGTCGACAAGTTCGCCGGCTACTTCACCTCGGCGCCCTGGACCGTGGCATCGCTCTTCCGCGGTGCCGGGCACAACATCGACCACCACCACCTCGGCCGCACGCTGCACCTGGAGCAGCTCGCCTTCGCCTGGGCGTGCGTCCACCGCCGGAGCCCCGCGCTCACCGGCTGACCGGCCTGGCGTCGATCGGCCTGACGCTGGCGATCGGCGCGAATCGACCGGAGGGTGAGGCCGTGTCCCGAGGATCCGGAGCGACGGGACACGGCCTCGACCGATCTCACCAGGCAGCGCCCACCGGCTGCCGAACAGCGGCGTTGAGCCGATTCCAGACGTTGATCGCCGAGATCGACACCAGCAGCGACGAGAGCGCCTCCTCGTCGTAGTGGCCCGCGGCCTCGTCCCACACGGCGTCGGGGACGGCGTCGGACCGGTCCGCGAGCCGGGTGACGCACTCGGCGAGCGCGAGCGCCGCGCGTTCGGCGTCGCTGAAGTACGACGACTCCCGCCACGCGCCGACACCCCAGATCCGCTCGTCCTTCTCGCCGGCCTCCTTGAGCTCGCGCGCGTGCATGTCGACGCACACGCTGCAGCCGTTGATCTGGCTCACCCGCAGGTGGATCAGGTGGTGTGTCGTCTCGGGAACGGTGCTCGACTGCGCCGCCCTGCTCAGCGCGTGCAGCGCCTTCATCACGTCCGGCAGCACCTTCACGGGGTGGGTCATCCGAGCCTGCATCATGTCCTCCTGCTGTCACATCCGCCCGGTCCGGGCGGGTCATAGGGGTGACCCGCCGGATCGAGAGGATGTGACAGGTGCAGGACGAAGAATTCTGGGCGGTGCAGTTCGAGGAGCACCGGGCCCGGCTGCGGGCAGTGGCCTACCGGATGCTGGGTTCGTTCGCCGAGGCCGAGGACGCGGTGCAGGAGGCCTGGCTGCGGGTGTCGCGCGCGTCGGGCGACGACGTGGAGAACATCGGCGGCTGGCTCACGACGATCGTCTCGCGGCAGTGCCTCAACATGCTGCGCTCGCGGGCGACCCGGCGCGAGGACCCTCTGGACGTGCGGGTGCCCGACCCGGTCGTGGAGTCCGGCGACGGGGTCGACCCGGCCGAGCAAGGTGTTCTCGCCGACTCGGTGGGTCTCGCGCTGCTGGTCGTGCTGGAGGCGCTCGACCCTGCAGAGCGGCTCGCGTTCGTGCTGCACGACATGTTCGCCGTGCCGTTCGAGGAGATCGCCCCGATCGTGGGCCGCACCCCGGCCACGGCTCGCCAGCTGGCCAGCAGGGCCCGGCGGCGGATCCAGGGCGCAACGCCCACCGGGCAGCCCGACCGTGCCCGGCAGCGCGAGATCGTCGACGCCTGGCTCACGGCCTCACGCGGCGGTGACTTCGCGGGACTGGTCACGCTCCTGCACCCGGACGCCGTGCTGCGCGTCGACACCGGCGGTGCCGGCTCGAAGCTCGTGCGGGGCGCGGCCGAGGTCGCCGGGCAGGCGACGATGTACCGGGCAGCCGGGCTCCGGGCGCAGTTCGCGGTGGTCAACGGCGGCCCCGGCATCATCTCCGTGATCAACGGGCGGGTGACGGGGGTTCTCGCGTTCACCGTCGCGGACGGGTTGATCGTCGAGATCGACATCCTGGCCGACCCGCAACGGCTGGCGGCCCTGGATCTCGCCTGAGCACCCGACCCGACTGCGCACCCTCTCGGGACTCACGCCCGGCGGATGGCACCGGGCGGCGCCGCGTCCCCCCTGGTCGGCGCCGCCCGGGAGCTCAGACAGCGGAGGTGGTGAGCTCCGCCTCCCGGACGAAAGCCTGGTCCAGCTGCACGCCCCACCCCGGGGCGGTGGGGGCGTCGACCCGGCCGTCCACGACGCGGAGCGCGGGCTCGTACACCCCCTGCGTCCACGGCGTGGTCTCGATGCTCCACTCCTGATACTGCGTGCATGCGGGCATGGCGGCCGCCAGGTGCAGCGAGAACACCTG
>DASYES010000892.1:0-3729 GCA_036498885.1 Pseudonocardia sp. | reverse complement strand
CTTGTCGGGCTCCGAAACGACCTGTTTCGTATGTCGACCGGGCCGCGGAGTCGCATCACACCACCGTGTCGCGCTCTCCGGACTTGTTGCGGAAAGTGACGTTACGGGGGTGTAGCGGCGGCGGCTTGGCCCCGATGAGGTGACGCGTGGTTCGAGCTCCTCGCGGTCTCCTCCCCCTCTCCTCGACGCCACTCTGACGCCACTCGGGCGTCTCCTCGACGTCTCCCCGACGTCTCCGCCGAGGGGTCGTGGCGTCGTCGCTCCGGCAGTCGTCACCGTCGGCGACCCCTGCCGCGGTTTCGTACGGCCCGGGGGCTGTCAAGATCGTGTTCATGCGAACTCTCCGCACCCCCGACGAGCGGTTCGCCGGACTTCCCGGCTTCGACATCGCTCCCCGCTATGCCGAAGTCCCGGCCCCCGATGACGGAGCGTTGCGGATGGCGTGGGTGGAGGCGGGGCCGGTGGACGGTCCGGTCGTGCTGTTGCTGCACGGGGAGCCGAGCTGGTCGTTCCTGTACCGGACGACGATCCCGGTGCTGGCGGCTGCCGGCCTCCGGGCGGTCGCGCCCGACCTCGTCGGCTTCGGCCGCTCCGACAAGCCCGCCGACATCGCCGACCACAGCTATGCCCGTCACGTCGAATGGCTGCGGGCGCTCGTGTTCGACGTGCTCGACCTGCGCGGCGTCACGCTCGTCGGGCAGGACTGGGGTGGGCTGCTGGGCCTACGACTGGTCGCCGAGCACCTGGATCGGTTCAGCGCCGTGGTGGCCGCCAACACCGGCCTGCCCACCGGCGACCGTGACATGCCCGAGGTGTGGTGGCAGTTCCGCCGGGCCGTGGAGAAGGCGGAGCAGCTGGACATCGCGCGGCTCGTGCAGGCAGGCTGCCGCACCCGGTTCAGCCCGGAGGTCCGCGCCGCCTACGACGCCCCGTTCCCCGACGAGAGCTACAAAGCAGGCCCGCGGGCGATGCCACTGCTCGTGCCGACCCGGCCCGACGACCCGGCGACCGAGGCCAATCGTGCGGCCTGGGCCACGCTCTCGGGCAGCGAGATCCCGTTCCTCTGCGCGTTCAGCGACGGCGACCCGATCACGGCGGCGATGGAGCCGATCCTGCGCCGCGCCATGCCCGGTGCGGCGGTCCGGGAGCACCCGACGATCAGCGGCGCGGGGCACTTCCTGCAGGAGGACGCTGGGCCGGCGCTGGCAGCGGAGGTCGTGCGCTTCGTGGCCGGTGTGCGGTGACCGGCGTCCGGCCCGAGCTAGGGAGCGAGCCGTCGCGCAGCTCCACGGGCGGAGCGGGGTGGGGCTGCCGCGAGCCCGGCGTCGGTGCGCGGCTCGCGCCCGTCGACAGCCGCCTCTCCTGGCTGCGGCCCGGCCCGCTCATCGCCTCGCGCAACGACGTGCTGTCGCGCCGGCTCGGTGACCCCAGCGACAGCCAGCGGCGAGAGTGGCTGCGCAGGCTCGACACCTACGCCGAGGCGGCCGGCGCGCCCCCGCCGCCCCGCGACCGGCTCGTCACGCGCTTCGCCGACCGCGACCGCATCTCGGTGGCGGTGCTGGGCGACCCGGGCGAGGGAGACGCCTCGCAGTACGTCGTTGTGCCGGTGCTGGAACGGGTGGCAGGGGACACCGATCTCGGGATCATCTGCAGCGACGTCATCTACCCGGCGGGCGGGGTGCGCGCCTACACCGACCGCTTCTATCGGGCCTACGCCGACTACCAGGCGCCGCTCTACGGCCTGCCCGGCAACCACGACTGGTACGACGGGCTCAGCGGCTTCATGACGGCGTTCTGCGACGCTCCGCCCGACGCCGGGGCGCCCTCGCCCGCCGTGCCCGGTCCGTGGTGGAAGCGGCTCCTGCGGCAACTGCTCTGGCGCCGCGCGCCGAAGGCGACAGCCGCCGACGTCGCCGACATGCGCTGGTACCGGGATGCCGAGTCGCAGCAGGCGACCCAGCCCGGCCCGTACTGCGCGATCGACGCAGGCCCGGTGCGGCTGGTGCTCATCGACGTCGGCGTCGACGGCCACATCGACCGTGACCAGGCCGCCTGGCTCCGCGAGGTGTCGGCGGGCGACCGCCCCAAGATCCTGCTCACCGGCAAGCCCCTCTACACCTATGCCGCCTTCCAGCCGTGCCCGATCGAGGGCGGCGGGGACGTGAACGACATCATCACCGACCCGGCGCACAACTACGTGGCTGCGATCGGCGGGGACGACCACAACTACCAGCGCTACCCCGTGCTGCAGCCGGACGGGCGCACGATTCTCTACCTCGTGGCTGGTGGATCGGGGGCCTACCTCTCGGCCACCCACCAGATCCCCAACGTGGACCGGCTCGCGCCCGCCGTCCACGAGGAGGACTTCCGCTGCTACCCGCTACGCGGCGACTCGCTCGCCCATTTCAGCCGGCGCTACGACAAGCTGCTCGGCTTCGGGCTCGGCCGGCTGGTGATCGACCCCGACGACGCCACCGCGCTGATGGCCGAGCGGGTGGGCATCACGCCGCCGCGGCCGGGCCCGTCGGCCGTGCCTGCCCGGGCCCGCCGGGCTGCCGATCGCATCTTCCCGCTGCCCGCGCGGGGATCGGCGCCCGCGCACAACCTGATGTCGGTGCTGTTCGACTCGAACGCCGTGCCGCAGTTCAAGAGCTTCCTGCGGCTCGACGCCACGAGCGACGAGATCGTGGTGTCCTGCTGGGCCGCCACCGGCTGCCGCGAGCACGAGATCGACCCGGTGCTGGAGGACCGGATGCGCGCCACACGGCAACCGGACGACCGGTGGGTCTGGCAAAGCGAGACCCCTGGCCGCCCGGTGCCGTGAGAACCCCCGCGAGTCGCCCGTCTTCCGTGCGCGAGTCGCCCACCCCCAAGCCGCGAGTCGCCCACTTCACGCGGGCGAGTCGCCCGGGCCTGCGCTCAGGCGGCACGGACCGCTCGTTTGCGCAGTCCACCCGCGGTGAGGAGTACACCCACCACAGCGCCGGCCACCGGGACCAGCAGCCCGGCCCTCAGGCCGTCGAGCGCGGACTGCTGTGAGCCGTCCGCGGTGTTGGCGACGATCACCGCAGCCACCACGGCGAGCCCGAGCGCGGCGCCGAACTGGAACGACGTGGTGAGCAGTGCGCTCGCAAGCCCTTGCTCCTCGTCGGCGACGCCGTCGGTGGCCGCGATCGTGAGCGGCCCGTAGGCAAGGGCGAAGCCGACGCCCAGCGCGAGGAGCGCGGGGAGCATCGTGAGATAGCCCCAGTCGAGCCCGACCGGCAGGAACAGCAGATAGGCGAGCGCTGAGAACACCAGCCCGCCGACGATCACACGGGCGTTGCCGAAGCGATTCACGAGCACCGGAGTGAGTGTCGGCGCGAGCACGGCGTCGATGCCGGCGACGGCGAGGGCGAGACCCGTCTCGACCTCGGACCAGCCGCGCAGCTCCTGCAGGTAGAGCACCACCGTGAACTGGAACGCCATGAACGAGCCGATCAGGAGCAGCGCGCCGGCGTTCGCCCGCAGCAGGGGCGCGGAGCGCAGGATCCCCAGCCGGACGAGCGGTGCCGCCGATCGTCGCTCGACCAGCACGAACGTCACGAAGAGCGCGACGGCAACGGCGAGCGTGCCGACCGTCGTCCAGAGCCCGACCTCCGGCGCCCGCACCACCGTGACGACGAGCAGCAGCATGGCGCCGGCGGGGCTCTCCATCATCACCACCACGTTCGCCGCGGGCCGCGCCCG
>DASYES010000891.1:0-3726 GCA_036498885.1 Pseudonocardia sp. | reverse complement strand
GCTCCGGTGGCGCCGATGCGTTCGGCGTCGAGCAGGGTCTCCTGGTCGCCTTCCAGCACCGCGCACGGCGACTCGCCGCCGAGGTCGCGGATCGTGCGGGTCAGCAGCGTGGTCTTGCCCGAGCCTGGTGAGCTCATGAGGTTGAGCGCGATGACGTCCCGGTCGGCGAGCCACTGGCGGTTGCGTGCGGCGAGGTCGTCGTTCTTCGCCAGGAGGTCGACCTCCATCGCCACGGTCCGTGTGTCCGGCTCGGGGTGGGCGTGGCCGTGACCGTGCTGGTGGTCATGGTCATGGTCGTGGG
This sequence comes from Pseudonocardia sp., assembly GCA_036498885.1. Taxonomy (GTDB): domain Bacteria; phylum Actinomycetota; class Actinomycetes; order Mycobacteriales; family Pseudonocardiaceae; genus Pseudonocardia. Next base: position 3,425 of record DASYES010000891.1, on the reverse strand, counting down.
AGTGGTCGCGCGGGGGCGGGCCCGGCCGGGCCAGGTCGGTCAGCCGGACGCCCGCGTCGTCGGAGCAGCCGCACGTCGCGCACACCTCAGACCACCTCCACCTCTCGGATCCGCAGCTCTTGCCCGCCCTGCACCTCGACGTCCGCGCTGCCGCAGTCGCACAGCGGCAGCACCTCGCCGGTCTCGAACGCCACCCCACAGGTGCGGCACACCGCCTTGCCTGGCGGCTCGTCGATCTCCAGGGTCGCGCCCTCGCACGTGGTGCCGGCCGCCACCATGTCGAAGCAGAACCGGACGGCGTCCGGCATCAGGCCGGACAGCTGCCCGACCTCCAGCCGGATCCGGCGCACGCGCGCGTCCTGCATCCGCCGGGTCACGGTGGTGACGACCGTCTGGGTGATCGACAGTTCGTGCATCGTCGCCGGCTGCCTAGCAGATCCGGGGCAGCGGGTCGCCCACCAGCAGATCCACGATCCGCGTGCCGCCGAACGCGGTGCGCAGCAGCACCAGCCCCGGTGGATCGTCCTTGATCGTCCCGATCGCGGCGGCGCCCTCGCCGAGTGGGTGGGCACGCAGCGCGGCCAGCGCCGCATCCGCCCGGTCCGGAGCCACGACGGCAACGAGCCGGCCCTCGCAGGCGACGTAGAGCGGGTCGATGCCGAGCAGTTCCGACGCCCCGTTGACGACGGGTCGCACCGGCAGCGAAGCCTCGTCGAGCACCACAGCCACCTGGGCGGCCGTGGCCACCTCGTTGCAGATCGTGGCCACACCGCCGCGGGTGGCGTCCCGCAGGAGCCGCACCCCGTCACCTGCGACGTCCAGCAGCCTTGCGCTGATCTCGTGCAACGGTGCCGTGTCGGAGACGATGTCGGCGAAGATGTCGAGCTCGCCGCGCGCCAGCATGACCGTGATGCCGTGGTCGCCGATAGGGCCCGAGACGAGCACGACGTCACCGGGACGGGCCGCGGCGGCCGACAGCACCACCTCGCGCTCCAGCACCCCGACGCCCGCCGTGTTGATGTAGAGGCCGTCGGCCTTGCCGCGCTCGACGACCTTCGTGTCGCCGGTGACGATCTGCACCCCCGCCGCGTCCGCGGCGGCGGCCATGGACGCCACGATGCGCTGCAGGTCGGCGACCGGGAAGCCCTCCTCGAGGATGAACCCGCAGGACAGGAAGAGCGGTCGAGCCCCGCACATCGCGAGGTCGTTGACGGTGCCGTTGACCGCGAGGTCGCCGATGTCACCGCCGGGGAAGAACAGCGGGGACACCACGTAGGAGTCGGTGGTGAACGCGAGTCGACCGGCCGCCGTGCCGTTCGTCCACATCGGGGCGAGCTGGGCACCGTCCTCCAGCTTCTCCAGCACCGGGTTGCGGAACGCGTCGAGGAACACCGCCTCGATCAGCGTCTGCGTCGCCTTACCCCCGGCGCCGTGGGCCAGCGTGATCCGTTCCTCCTTGATCCGCGCCTTGCGGGCGCGGGCCTTGGCGATCCGGGCGAGCACCTGCTCCTCGCGGGTGAGGTGCTCGGAGCCCGTGCGCGGGTGCTGAGTTTCCGCGTGCGCGAGCTGAGCCTCCTCGGCGGCGGCCGCCGCGACGGCCTCCTCCGCCCAGTTCGCCCGCGTCGGCATGTTGTGGCCGATTTTCTGCGTCATGTCCGGGTCGCCTCCTTCACGCGCTCCCGGCTGAACCGCCCGAAGTTGTAGTAGGCGGCGCATGCGCCCTCGGACGACACCATGCAGGTGCCGATCGGGGTCTCGGGCGTGCACGCGGTGCCGAACACCTTGCACTCCCAGGGCTTGAGCACGCCCTTGAGCACCTCGCCGCACTGGCAGGCCTTCGGGTCGGCCACCCGCACGCCCGGCACGAGGAAGATCCGCTCCGCGTCGAACCGCGCGTAGCGCTTGCGCACCTGCAGCGCCGAGTGGGAGATGAAGCCGAGCCCACGCCACTCGAAGTGCGGTCGCAGCTCCATCACTTCACCGATCACCTGCAGCGCCCTGGTGTTGCCGTCCCACGGCACCACCCGGGCGTACTGGTTCTCGATCTCGCAGCGGCCATCCTTGAGCTGCAGCAGCAACTGGTACACCGACTGCAGGATGTCCAGCGGCTCGAAACCGGCGACGACCAGGGGTTTGCGGGCGTCGCGTGCGATCCATTCGTAGGGCCGGCATCCGATCACCGTGGAGACGTGGCCCGGGCCGATGAACCCGTCCAGCCGCAGGTCGGGAGAGTCCAGGATGGCCTTGATCGCCGGGATGATCGTGACGTGGTTGCAGAAGATCGAGAAGTTGTCGAGCCCCTCGGCCTCAGCGCGCAGCACCGTCATCGCCGTGGACGGAGCGGTGGTCTCGAAGCCGATGGCCATGAAGACCACGCGCTTGTCAGGGTGCTTGCGTGCGATCTTGAGCGCGTCGAGCGGCGAGTAGACCATCCGGATGTCGGCGCCTGCCGCCTTGGAGTCGAAGAACGACCCCCGGCCCCCGGGGACGCGCAGCATGTCGCCGAACGTCGTGAGGATGACGTCGTCGTGCTCGGCGATGGCGATGGCGTCATCCACGCGGCCCATCGGGATCACGCAGACCGGGCAGCCCGGCCCGTGCACGAGCGACACGGTGTCGGGCAGGTAGTCCTCGAGGCCGTGCTTGTAAATGGTGTGGGTGTGGCCGCCGCAGACCTCCATGAACTTGTACTTCCTGCCGGGCTCGCACAGCGCGGCGATCTGCGTCGCCAGCGTGCGGGCCATGCCCGCATCGCGGAACTCGTCGACGAATCTCATCGCCGTCCCCTTACCTCTGGTCGTTCCGCTAGGTGATGTCGCTGGCGGCGAGCGCCTGGAGCTCGTCGGTGTAGGCGTCGCCGAGACCGGTGAGGAAGTCCAAGGAGGCCTTCGCCTCCCCCTCGTCGATCTTCGACAGCGCGAAACCGACGTGGATGAGGATCCAGTCGCCCGGTTCCAGGTCCTCGTCGCGCAGCAGACCGATGTTCACGGCGCGCTTGACGCCCTCGACGCTGACCATCGCCAGGTCTTCGTGCTCGGCCATCAGCTCGATGACCTCGCCGGGAATGCCCAGGCACATGCGGATCTCCTCCTACATCCGGCGCATGTCGCGGTACCGGGAGATCTCCCCCCGCGACTGCACGGCGAGTACGGTGCCGGTCGCCGCGACGGCCACCAGCACGAGAAGCAGCAACTTGCGGATCATCTGCTCACTCCTTCGTCGATCATGAGTTCGGTGACGAGAGCGATCACGGCGCGCACGCCGGGCTCCACCGCCGCGGCCACCGCCGGGCTCAGGCCGATGCCCTCGTCGAGGACGGCGGGCTCGCACCCGATGACGAACACGCGCTCCACCGGCCGCTCCAGGCCCATCGACGCGGCGAGCCCGTCGAGCAGCGTGAGCACCGCGGCAGGGTCCATGCCGTG
>DASYES010000890.1:0-3066 GCA_036498885.1 Pseudonocardia sp. | reverse complement strand
CGCGGCGAAGGTAGCGCAGCGCCAGATCGGCGAGGTCGAAGCTGCGCTGGCCCGGCCGGGCGAGGTAGGCGGCGAGCGCGGTGTCGCTGGTGAGCCCGGCGAGGCTCCAGCCGCGCCCGCGCAGCGCGTGGAGCGCCGACTTGGCGTCGTGGGCCGCCTTGGGCATCGACGGGTCGGCGAGCCACTCCCCCAGCGCGGCCTCGTCGTCGGGCGTGAGCGTGGTGACGTCGAGGTAGGCCGCCTGCGGAACGCCGGGCAGCGCACCTTCCGCCCGGGCCTCGACGGTGGGCTCGCCCGCGGCGAGCCCGATGCCGGCGAGGTCGCCCGAGGTGGCCCCACCGGTGATGCCGTAGAAGGCGAGGCCGACACGGCGGCCGTCGCGCGCGTGCGCGTCGAGCCAGGCCAGCACGCCACCCGGCTCGATGGCTCCGCCCTGCACCTCGATGCCGCCCTCGGCCTCCGGCTCGGCGCTCTGCAATGTGGAGAACAACCGCTCGCGCAGCACCCGGAACTCCAGCTCGTCGAACAGCCGGTGCACGGCGTCGCGGTCCCACGGCCGCAGCTCGAGATCGGCGGGCGCCGCATCGAGCGGCACGTCGCGGATGAGCTCCGTGAGCTGCCGGTTGAGCAGCACACCGGCCAGGTGGGCCCGCAGGGCGTCGCCCGCCTTGCCCTTGACCTCGTCGACGCGGTCGGTGAGCTCGGCGAGCGAACCGAACTCACGGATCCACTTCGCGGCCGTCTTCTCCCCCACGCCCGGGATGCTCGGCAGGTTGTCGCTGGGGTCGCCCCGCAGGGCCGCGAAATCCGGGTACTGGGCAGGGGTGAGGCCGTAGCGGTTCATCACCTCGGCCGGGTCGATGCGGCCGAGATCGGACACCCCGCGCTTCGGGTAGAGCACCGTGACGTCGTCGCTGACGAGCTGGAACGCATCGCGGTCGCCCGTGGTGATGAGCACCTGGTAGCCGTCGGCCTCCGCCTGGGTGGCCAGTGTGGCGATCAAGTCGTCGGCCTCGAAGCCCTCCACACCGAAATCGGGGATGCCCAGCGCCCGCAGCACCTCCTTGATGAGGTCGACCTGGCCGCGGAAGTCGTCAGGAGTGGTGGTGCGGTTGGCCTTGTACTCCGTGTAGCGCTCGGAGCGGAACGTGGCGCGGGAGACGTCGAAGCACACCGCGAGGTGGGTGGGCTGCTCGTCGCGCAGCAGGTTGATGAGCATCGACGTGAAGCCGTAGACCGCGTTGGTGGTCTGCCCCGTGCCGGTGCGGAAGTTCTCCGCAGGCAACGCGAAGAACGCGCGGTAGGCCAGGGAGTGGCCGTCGAGCAACAGGAGCCGTCGCCCGGTGGACGACGGCGCGGCCGGCACCGGCGCGGCCGGCTTCTGAGGGGTGCGTGTGGCGGGGCTCATCGACGGCGAGTGTAGGACCGTCGCCCGACAGTTCCGCACCGGACGGGCGTGGGACACAGCAGGTCGCGGGCGGCGGGGAACCCGGCCCGCGATTTCACCGTTGCTGATGTTGGGCGTGCCGTACGTCCCGTTCATCCCGATAAGGTCCCGCCGAGATCATCCGGCCTCCCGACAACCAGATGCGGAGCAGTGACGTGAGCGTCAGCCTCACCAAGGGTGGAAACGTCAGTCTCACCAAGCAGGCCCCCCACCTCACGGCCGTGATCGTCGGCCTCGGCTGGGACGTGCGCAGCACCACCGGCACCGACTTCGATCTGGACACCTCGGCGATCGTGGCGGGCGCGGACGACAGGGTGCTCTCCGACAAGCACTTCGTCTTCTTCAACAACCTCACCACCCCTGACGGCACCGTCGAGCACACCGGCGACAACCTCACCGGCGAGGGCGCGGGCGACGACGAGCAGGTCAAGGTCGACCTTGCCGCGATGGCACCGCAGGCCGACAAGGTCGTCTTCGCCGTCAGCATCTACGACGCCGACGCGCGTTCACAAAGCTTCGGCCAGGTCCGCAACGCCTACATCCGGGTCGTCAACCAGGACGGCGGAGCCGAGATCGCCCGCTACGACCTCAGTGAGGACGCCTCCACCGAGACGGCGATGGTCTTCGGGGAGCTGTACCGCAACGGCTCGGAGTGGAAGTTCCGCGCCGTCGGCCAGGGGTATGCCTCCGGGCTCGCGGGCATCGCCCGCGACTACGGCGTCAACGTCTGACTCGCAGCGGCGACCTCCACCCGCGCCCGGGTGGACCGGGCACCGCCGATCACCGCCTCCCGGGAGTACGTGCCACACCGGGCGAGTTCGGAAGGGGTCCGTCGCGTGCGGCACTTCGGGTACCTGAGCGCGGCCGAGACGGGCGCACTGTTCGCCTCACCGCCGCAGCCGCCGATGCTGTTCGTGCGGGTCCGGGACGCGGCTCAGATCCCGCGGCTGGTGGCCCGCCTCGGAGCGGCCGCATCGGTGCTGGACGGGTTCGTGATGCCGAAGTTCACCGCGACGAGCGGGACCGAGTACCAGCACGCCCTCGACGAGGCCGACGCCACGGCCGGCACTGCGCTGCTCGCCATGCCCGTGATCGAGTCGGGCGCCGTGCTCTATGCCGAGACACGCGTCGACGAGCTGACGCGGCTGCGCGCCCTCCTGCATCGCGACCGGCGCCGGATCCTCGCGGTGCGGCTCGGGGCCACCGACCTCTGCGCCCTCTACGGGTTGCGCCGCTCGCCCGGCCTGTCGATCTACGACGTCAAGGTGGTGAGCAGCCTGATCGCCGATGTCGTCAACGTGCTGGGCCGCGCCGATGGCAGCGGGTTCGCCGTCACCGGGCCCGTGTGGGAGTACTACGCCGGCGCGCGGGCGTTCGGCGTGGCCGCTGACGACGTCTCCTTCGTCGATCTGCTCGCCGCGAGCCTGCCCCGATGACGGGCATCGCAAGCGCCCCGGCCGAACGGCTCGGCATCCGGCTGCGGCCCGTCGGCCCGGGCGTCGACCCCACCGTGCTGCTGGGCCTTGCGCTGCGCCGCAACCCGCGCCGTGCCCAGCTGCTGGTGTCCCGGGTGCTCGGCAAGCACGTGCCCGCCGACCCCCGGCTGGTCCGCGCCACAG
>DASYES010000889.1:0-8273 GCA_036498885.1 Pseudonocardia sp. | reverse complement strand
AGCCAGCTGGACCACGCGGGCGAGTGGGACTGGATCTCCATCGGGTCGGGCCCGTGGGATCGCCAGGGCCGGGAGTCGTTCGTCCGGCTCGATCGGGTGCTCGAGGTCGGGGAGCACGACATCCGGCGTGAGGGCGCCATCCTGGACCGGCACCGCTTCGAACGGGTCGCCGGGGAACTTCGCACGCGCTTCGGTTGGCGCTGACCGTCGAGACGGGGCGACTCGCCCCGGGCTGGGCGGCTCATAGGCGGCAGCTCGACAAATCGCGCGCCCGACCCGAGCTCACAGTCGGAAATCGGGCGACTCGCGCACTGGGCGACTCGCGGGCCAGGCGGGCGGCTCGTGCACAGGGGCGGACGACTCGCGCGCCGGCACTGGCGACTTGCAAGCGAGGATCGGGCAACTCGCGCGCCAGGGGTGGGCAACTCGCGCACTGGCAGCGGGCGACTCACTGGTGGAGATCGGGCGACTCGCGCACCTGCGACTCGCGGGCCGGGCGGGCGGCTCGCGGGGTCAGTTGATGCTGGTCTCCACCGCGTAGGTGGTGATCGGGGCGGGGACGGCGCGCAGCTGGCTCAGCAGACCGGTCTCGCGGGCGAGGAGGGCGCGCACCATGCGTAGCCGCTCGTTGGGGGAGGTCTGCTCGAGCAGGCGCTGGCGGTCGCCGATCGGGAGTAGGCAGTCGGCCGCGAGGAGATGCGGCAGGGTGTGGGGCTCCTGGTCGTCGGCGGGCTCGGACCAGTCCCCGGCCTTCCACGCGGTGGCGCAGTATCGGCGGTGGGCCGCGCGGGCCGCGGCGGTGAGCATCTGCGTCATCCCGTCGGCGGCGGGCGCCTCGATGTCGGGAAGGAACTCCACCGATCCCATCAGGTAGGGCTTCGACTCGTCGTCGAGGTCGAGCAGCCGGAACCTCCGCGCTCCGCGGGTGACGATGTCGAAGCGGCCGTCGGGCAACCTGCGGACGTCGCGCAACTCCGCCGTGCAGCCGACGGTGTGCAGTCCGGCGATGCCGTCGTCGTCGGGCGCCCACCCTTCACGGACGGCGACAACCCCGAACTCCTTGTCCGGCACCGCACCGGTGACGAGATCGACGGTGAGCTGGCGGTAGCGCGGTTCGAAGATGTGCAGCGGCAGTGAGGCTCCGGGCATCAGCACCGTGCCCAGCGGGAACAGCGGGAGCGTCTCAGCCACCCGACTACGGTACGGCGCCACGCAGTTGCTCGCTCGGCGGCCGCAGCACGGCGAATGCATCGGTCACGTGAAGCACTCGATCGGTGAACCGGAAGAGCGCCGCGGGCCGTCCGCCGGCCGGTCCGGGGGGTGAGACCTCGCCGGTCGGCTCCAGCAGCCGGCGCCGGGTGAGCACCCGTTGCAGGTTGGTCGCGGACACCGGATGTCCGAGCGCGGCCACGTAGAGCCCGCGCAGCGCGGAGATCGTGAACTCCCGGGGGGCGAGCGCGAACCCGAGGTTCGTGTAGGACAGCTTGGCCCGCAGCCGGTCGTGGGCGGCCTCGACGATGGCGGCGTGGTCGAACGCCGTAAGGGGTAGGCCGCTGAGGGGGTGCCACGCGGTGTCGGACGGGACCTCGGGATCGGAGTCGGACGGCACGAGCCCGAGGAACGCGGTGGCGATCTGCCGCACGCCGGGTACGCGGTCGGGGCTGCTGAAGACCGAGATCTGTTCGACGTGGGTCACCTCACGGACGTCGACCTTCTCCGCGAGCTGGCGGCGTACGGATCGCTCGACGTCCTCGTCGTCTCCGAGCCGGCCGCCGGGGAGTGCCCATCGGCCCTCGTCCGGCGGGCGTGCCCGCTGCCAGGCGAGCACTTGCAGCGAGCCCTCGCGGATCTGCAGCACCGCCGCCAGCACCTCGTGCTCAGTGGGGCGGGCCATGCGCGGATGGTAAGCGCGTTCGGGGCGGTTACCGCGCGAGACACGTGAACTACGGGTTGCGTCGTGATGAGTTCCCGGTCACGAGAGCGGTGTCACGCGCTGAACGCGCTGCTACCATCACACCTGTTTCCGACTCATAGTCGAAAACGGGAGAAGGAGGACATCGTGACCCTCACCGAGGTTGCCGCCCCATCGACCGGGGCGCCGCCGGTCGACTCGGGCTGGGCGGACGAGGTCCGTGAGCTCGCCCGCCGCCGCGATGCCGTGCTGCTGGCGCACAACTATCAGCTACCGGCCATCCAGGACATCGCCGACCACACGGGCGACTCGCTGGCGCTCTCGCGCATCGCGGCGGAGTCCGACGCCTCGACGATCGTCTTCTGCGGCGTCCACTTCATGGCCGAGACCGCCAAGATCCTCGCTCCGGACAAGACCGTCCTGATCCCCGACGCCGCCGCCGGGTGTTCCCTCGCCGACTCGATCTCGGCGGACGAGCTGCGTGCGTGGAAGGCCGAGCACCCTGGCGCGGTTGTCGTCTCCTACGTCAACACCACCGCGGCGGTGAAGGCCGAGACCGACGTGTGTTGCACGTCGTCGAACGCGGTCGAGGTCGTGGAGTCGATCCCGTCCGACCGTGAGGTGCTGTTCCTGCCCGACCAGTTCCTCGGCGCCCACGTCCGCCGCGTCACGGGGCGGGAGAACGTGCACGTGTGGGCCGGGGAGTGCCACGTGCACGCCGGTATCAACGGCTCCGTGCTCACCGCCCAGGTCGAGGCGAACCCCGGCGCCGAGCTGTTCGTCCATCCCGAGTGCGGCTGCGCCACGTCGGCGCTCTACCTCGCCGGTACGGGCGCGGTGCCCGAGGAGCGGGTGAAGATCCTCTCCACCGGCGGCATGCTCGACGCCGCCCGCGCCAGCTCGGCGAGCAGCGTGCTGGTGGCCACCGAGGTGGGCATGCTCCACCAGCTGCGCCGTGCCGCGCCGGAAATCGACTTCCGCGCCGTCAACGACCGCGCCTCCTGCCGGTTCATGAAGATGATCACTCCGGACAAGCTGCTCCGCTCCTTGCGTGACGGCACCGACGAGGTGCACGTCGACCCCGAGCTCGCCGCCCGTGGGCGCGCGGCCGTCCAGCGCATGATCGAGATCGGGCAGCCCGGGGCTGCGGAATGACCGGGGCCTGGGAGGCCGCGGCCGATCTTGTCGTCGTCGGGTCCGGTGTCGCCGGGCTCACTGCCGCGCTGGACGCCGCCGAGCTCGGGCTCCGCGTCGTCGTCGTCACGAAGGACGCCCCCGACGCCGGGTCGACGCGCTGGGCCCAGGGCGGGATCGCCGTCGTACTCGGTGACGTGTCCGGAGACAGCGTCGACGCACACATCGTCGACACCCTGACCGCCGGCGGCGGCCTCTCCGAGGCCGCCGCCGTGCGGGAGATCATCAGCGAGGGACCGGCGGCGGTCGCGCGGCTGCGTGCCCGGGGCGCGGTCTTCGACGCCGGTGGCGACGGCAGGCTCGCCCGCGGCCGGGAGGGCGGCCACTCCGCGTTCCGGGTGATCCACGCCGGCGGCGACGCGACCGGCGCGGAGATCGAACGGGCCCTGGTGGCCGCGGTCCACGACCGGCAGCTGCCGTTGCTCGCCGGGCACGTCGCCACGAACGTGCTGCGGTCCGAGTGCGGTGCTGTCGCGGGCCTCGCCGTGCTGGACGACGCCGGGCGTCCCGGCGTGCTCCATGCTCCCGCGGTGCTGCTCGCCACCGGCGGGTACGGGCAGCTGTACGCGAGCAGCACCAACCCGGCCACGGCCACGGGCGACGGTGTCGCGCTAGCCCTGCGGGCCGGTGCCACCGTGGCGGATCTGGAGTTCGTGCAGTTCCATCCCACCGCCCTCTATCCGGTCGCGGCGCTCGGCACCGGGCGGAGGACGCGGGCGGTCGGCCGCCTTCCGCTGGTGACCGAGGCCGTGCGCGGGGAGGGCGCTGTGCTCCTCGACCGCGCCGGCAGGCGGTTCATGACGGGCGTACACCCGCTCGCCGACCTCGCCCCGCGCGACATCGTGGCCGCGGCGATCACCCGCACACTCGCCGAGACCGGCGCCGAGTACGTGCACCTCGACGCCACGGCCATCCCGCAGTTCGCCGTGCGCTTCCCCACGGTTCACGCCGCCTGCCGGGCGGTGGGCATCGACCCGGTCCGGGAGCCGATCCCGGTCACGCCCGCCGCGCACTACGCGTGTGGCGGAGTGGCCACCGACCTGCACGGGCGCACCGCTGTGCCCGGGCTGTACGCAGCGGGCGAGGTGGCTCGCACCGGCTTGCACGGGGCCAACCGGCTGGCGTCGAACAGCCTGCTGGAGGGACTCGTGGTCGGCGGGCGCACCGCGCGCGCGGTGGCCGCCGACCGGCAGGTGCCGCGGGCCATGGGCGTCGTGCTCCCGCAGCCGCCGCCTGCGGTGGCGCTCGCGCCGCGTTCGATCGTGCAGCACGCGATGACGGTGGCGGCGGGGATCGGACGTGACGCGGCCGGGCTCGCCTCGGCATCGGACGCCGTGGAGGCGGCCACCGAGTTGCGGGTGCCGACCGACCGGACATCCGTGGAGGACGCCGCGCTGACCCTCCTCGCGCAGGCCGTGCTCGCCGCGGCCGGGCACCGCAGGGAGACCAGGGGATGCCACGTGCGCACCGACTTCCCCGAGCGGGACGACGTCTGGCAGCGGTCGAGCCTCGTGATCGGGCTCGACGGAGCGGGACGACCGACAGTGCAGGAGATGGCGGTGGCGGCATGACCTCGGTGACGATCGGACCGGATCTGGACGACCTGCAGCGCGTCGTCGAGACCGCGCTGGGGGAGGACCTGCGCTACGGCCCCGACGCGACCACGGCGGCCACCGTCCCGGCCGATGCCGTGGCTGTCGCAGCGTTCACCGCGCGGAAGCCGGGTGTGCTCGCCGGCGTTCCCGCCGTGCTGGCCGTCCTCGACGCCGTGCTGGGCCAGAACGGGCGGGGCAGCGACGGGTCGGCCCGCGGTTTCGAGGTGCTCGACGCGCGGTCCGACGGCGACCGGCTCGCGGCGGGCGACGCCGCTCTCACGGTGCGGGCGCCGGTGCGCGGCCTGCTCACCGCGGAGCGCACGGCCCTGAACCTGCTGTGTCATCTCTCGGGCGTCGCGACGGCGACGGCGGCCTGGGTGGACGCCGTGACCGGCACGGCCGCTCGCATCCGCGACACCCGCAAGACCATGCCCGGGCTGCGGCTGCTGGAGAAGTACGCCGTGCGCTGCGGGGGCGGGGTGAACCACCGCCTCGGCCTCGGTGACGCAGTGCTGATCAAGGACAACCACGTGGCCGCTGCCGGCTCGGTCAGCGCGGCGCTCGCCGCGGCCCGGTCTCGGGCACCCGGCCTTCCGTGCGAGGTGGAGGTCGACACGCTCGAACAGCTCGACGAGGTGCTCGCGCTCGATGCCGAGCTGGTGCTGCTGGACAACTTCTCCGTGGACGACACACGGGAGGCCGTGCGGCGGCGCGGTGACCGGCCGACGCAGCTCGAGTCGTCCGGAGGGCTGGTGCTCGCGAACGCCAGGGAGTACGCCGCGACCGGTGTGGACTATCTCTCGGTGGGGGCACTGACGCATTCGGTCATGGCGCTCGACCTCGGCCTCGACCTGCAAGGGTCGTAGCCGGTTCGACGTGTGGTGGCAGCGGACGCTGCGCCGCTCACCGCCACGGGATGGCGTCTCGGGACGATCGGGTACCTGGCACCGGAGCTGTTTCGGGGAGACCCTCCGAGCGCAGCCGGCGATGTGTTCGCCCTTGGTGTGCTCCTCGTCTTCGCGACAACCGGACATCTGCCCTTCGCCGGTTCGACGGAGGCCGAGGTCATGCTGCGCACGGTGAGCGAACCGGCCGACCTCAGCGGGGTCGACCGCCGGCTCGTGCCGTAGTTAGCCGTGGCGGTGCTGCTCGCCCGCACCGACCTGGCCGTGGTCGCCATGCTCGGGAGCTGCAGCGTTCTCAGCGAGTTGCGCGTGGAGCAGTTCGACGGCCCGGTGCCGACCAGCATCGCCCTCGGCCTCGTGAGCGGCGGACTGGCTGTCGGGCTTCTCTCCGGCGTGGCCGGCCTCGAGGTGTGGTTCGTCATGCCGATCGCAGTGATCGTCTGGGTCCTTTCCGCGGTGACGATCTCGTGGATAGCCGGCATCGGCTACCTTCCGTTCGACGCGGAGGAGTGCCGCACCTTGTGACGGCGCGGCGAGTCATCCACGCGGTCCCGCGCGCCACGCCTCCCTGGTCCGATGACGGCGTTGCCCCCGTACCCTGGGAACCATGCTCCGCCGACTCGACCTGCGCGCCGCGCCCCTTCCCCGCACCGCCGATCTGCGTGGCCTGCTGCCACGCGCCGAGGCGGATGTGGACACGGTGCTGCATCGAGTCCGCCCGATCGTCGACGCGGTGCGGGAGCGGGGGGCCGAGGCCGCTCTGGAGTTCGCCGAGCAGTTCGAGAGGGTGCGTCCTTCCGGGATCCGCGTGCCGCAGCAGACGCTCAAGGGTGCGCTGGCCGCGCTCGACCCGTCGGTGCGCACCGCTTTGGAGACCGCGATCGCGCGGGCCCGCGCGGTGCATGCCGATCAGCGCCGCAGCGACATCGTCACCGACGTGGTGCCGGGCGGCACCGTCACCGAGCGGTTCGTGCCCGTGCAGCGGGTCGGCCTCTACGCGCCGGGCGGCCTCGCGGTCTACCCGTCCAGCGTGATCATGAACGTGGTGCCCGCACAGGCCGCGGGCGTCGAGTCGCTGGTGGTTGCCTCCCCGCCGCAGGCCGAGCACGGCGGGCTGCCGCACCCCACGATCCTCGCCGCGGCCGCGCTGCTCGGGGTCGAGGAGGTATGGGCGGTCGGCGGTGCGCAGGCCGTGGCGCTGCTGGCCTTCGGCGGCACCGACACCGACGGTGGCGAGCTCGCACCCGTGGACATGGTCACCGGGCCGGGCAACATCTACGTCACCGCCGCCAAGCGGCTGCTGCGCGGGTTCATCGGGATCGACGCCGAGGCCGGCCCCACGGAGATCGCCGTGCTGGCCGACGCCACGGCCGACCCGGTGCACGTGGCCGCTGACCTGATCAGCCAGGCCGAGCACGACCCGAACGCGGCGTCGGTGCTGGTCACCACCTCGCCCGAGCTGGTCGACGCCGTCGACGCCGAGCTGGGGCGTCAGGTGCCACAGACCAAACACACCGAACGCATCCGCACAGCGCTCACCGGGCCGCAGTCCGGAGCGGTTCTCGTGTCCGACCTCACCGACGGCGTCAGCGTCGTCGACGCCTACGCCGCCGAGCACCTGGAGATCCAGACAGAGGATGCGCGCGCAGTCGCGCTGCGGGTGCGCAACGCGGGCGCGATCTTCGTCGGCCCGTACGCGCCGGTCTCCTTGGGTGACTACTGCGCCGGCTCCAACCACGTACTCCCCACGGGCGGCTGCGCCCGCCACTCCGCCGGCCTGTCGGTGCAGACGTTCCTGCGCGGCGTGCACATCGTGGAGTACAGCGAGGACGCGCTGCGCGACGTGGCCGACCAGGTCGTCACGCTCGCCGCCGCCGAGGACCTGCCCGCGCACGGCCAGGCGGTCACTGCGAGGTTCGGCCAGTGACGTGCTTTGTCTCGGCGGTGGGCGGCGAGGTCACCCTGGAGGATCTGCCCCTGCGCGATGATCTGCGGGGTCGTAGTCCCTACGGTGCGCCGCAGCTGGACGTGGCGGTGCGTTTGAACACCAACGAGAATCCCTACCCGCCGCCGCCTGAGCTGGTCGCGGACGTCACCCGGGCCGTCGAGGCGGCTGCGGTCGATCTGCACCGCTACCCGGACCGCAACGCCGAGGCGCTGCGTGGCGACCTCGCGGCCTATCTCACGGGTGCGAGTGGGGTGACGCTCGGGTCCGTGAACGTCTGGGCCGCCAACGGTTCCAACGAGATCCTGCAGCAGATCATGCAGACCTTCGGTGGGCCCGGGCGCACGGCTGTGGGTTTCGAACCGTCGTACTCGATGCACCCGATCATCGCCGCGGGCACGCGCACGGAGTGGCTCCGGGCGCCGCGGCGCGCGGACTTCTCGATCGACGTCGACGCGGCGGTGGCTGTGCTGCGTGAGCGCGCCCCGGACATCACGTTTCTGACCAGCCCGAACAACCCCACCGGGCAGTCGTTGGAGCCTGCCGAGTTGGCCGCGTTGATCGACGCGGCGCCCGGTGTGGTGGTGGTCGACGAGGCCTACGCCGAGTTCTCCGACCGTCCCAGCGCGATCACGTTGTTGCCCACACATGGCCGCACGCTGGTCGTCTCGCGCACGATGAGCAAGGCCTTCGCGTTCGCCGGTGGGCGGCTGGGTTACCTC
>DASYES010000888.1:0-2402 GCA_036498885.1 Pseudonocardia sp. | reverse complement strand
CCGCTTGGCGACGTCCGCGGGCACCATCTCCAGTACTACCGAGAACGCCCCTGCGGCCTGCAGCGCCAGTGCGTCCTCCACCAGCCGCTCAGCCGCGTCGCCGCGGCCCTGGATCCGGTACCCACCGAGCGCGTGCTCGCTCTGCGGCGTGAAGCCCAGGTGGGCCATCACCGGGACGCCGGCTCCCGCCAGCGCCTCGACCTGCGGCGCGAACCGGGCCCCGCCCTCGAGCTTCACGGCGTGCGCGCCACCCTCCTTCAGGAAGCGGAAGCCGGTGGAGAGCGCCTGTTCCGGGCCGATCTGGTAGCTGCCGAACGGCAGGTCGGCCACCACGAGCGCGGACCTGGCGCCGTGCACCACCGCCCGGACGAGCGGGATCAGCTCATCGACGGTCACAGGGAGCGTGTTGTCGTAGCCGTAGACGTTGTTGGCGGCCGAGTCTCCGACGAGCAGGACGGGGATGCCGGCCTCGTCGAAGATCTCGGCGGAGTACATGTCGTAGGCGGTGAGCATCGGCCAGCGCTCGCCGCGCTCCTTCAGCTCGCGCAGGTGGTGGATGCGGGTCCGCTTCGGCCTGCCCGTGGTGGGGGCCGGTCCCGAGCGGTAAGGCGGCTGTACCTCGCCAGAAGTGGTGGCGGTCGGTGTCTGCGTGGTGGGCTGCTGCGACATCATCGTCCGTCCTCCCTCGAGGCCCGTGAGGGTCCCCGGGTCGTCACGTGCTGGTGAACAAAGCGTGACATTGCGAAGGCCCGCCGCAGCGGCTCTGGGATGGAGTTCACACGCGGGTGGCACGAGGCCGGGTGAGGCTCGGGCGGGGGGAGATACAGGACGATCCGGCGCTGGCATGCTGGCGCGGTGTCAGACCGCATCAGATCGACCACATTCGTCGCAGCATTGTGTTGCGCCGCTCTGCTGTTGGTGGCGTGCACCCAGTCGACGACCGGCACGGCCGGTCCGAGCGGCCCCGACCAGAAGGCACAGCTGGCCCGCTTCTACGAGCAGCAGCTCTCCTGGGGACCATGCGCGGAATTCGCTGTGTCGGCGTCCGACCGAGAGTCCTTCGCGGACCCGAAGTTCGAGTGCGCACGCCTGGAGGTGCCGCTCGACTACGCGGATCCGGACGGCAAGACGGCGCAGATCGCGGTCCTGCGGCAGCGGGCCAGCGGGGAGCGGATCGGGTCGCTGGTCATCAACCCCGGTGGCCCTGGCGCATCGGGGACGAGCGCAGCAGCGTCGCTGTCCAGCCGGGTCGCCCAGAGCCCGCTGAACCAGCGCTTCGACCTCGTCGGGTTCGACCCGCGTGGCGTGGGCGCGAGCCGGCCGGTCCTCGACTGCTTGAACGACGCGGAGTGGGAGGCCGAACGGGCCGACCTGGACGTCGACCCGTCGCCCGCGGGGGTCGATCAGACCGAGGCCGAGAACCGGCAGTACGCGGAGCGGTGCACCGAGCGATCCGGCGGAGCTGAGGTGCTTTCGAACGTCGGCACCCGTGACGTCGTCAAGGACCTCGACATCCTGCGTGCGGCACTCGGCGACGAGAAGCTCACCTACCTCGGCTTCTCCTACGGCACGCGCATCGGCTCCGCCTACGCGGAGGCGTTTCCGCAGAACGTGCGGGCGCTCGTGCTCGACGGTGCGCTGGACCCGACCGAGACCACGGTGGACCGCACGGTGAAGCAGAACGCGGGGTTCCAGCAGGCGTTCGACGCCTTCGCCGCCGACTGCGCGCGTCAGCCGAACTGCCCGCTCGGCACCGATCCCGCCAAGGCGACCACAGCGTTCCAGGCGCTGACCCGTCCGCTGATCGACAAACCCGGGCAGGCCGAGAACGGCACCCGCACGCTGTCCTACCCGGACGCGGTGACGGGCACGATCCAGGCGCTCTACCTCTCCCAGCTCTGGCCGGCGCTCTCGCGCGGCCTGTCCATGCTGGCGTCGGGCGACGGCACGATCCTGCTGCGGCTGGCCGACATCTACAACGGCCGCGACCCCGACGGCCGCTACACCAACGACATCGAGGCATTCATCTCCATCAGCTGCGTGGACGAGGAGCGGATCACCGACCGGGCCAAGCAGACCGAGCTGATCCAGCGGGCGAACGAGGCTGCTCCCTTCCGTGACGACGGGCGCGGCATCGTGCCGGCTCTCGACCCGTGTGCGTTCTGGCCGAGCCCGCCCACGAGCCAGCCGCACGTGCCGCAGGTGCAGGGCCTCCCGGCAACGCTCGTGATCTCGACGACGGGGGATCCGGCCACGCCGTACCAGGCCGGGGTGGACCTGGCGAAGGCGTTGCGCGGGAGCCTGCTCACCTACGAGGGCACGCAGCACACGGTGGCTCTGCAGGGCGTGCCATGCGTGGACGACGCCGTCTCGAAGTACCTGATCGACGGCGCGTTGCCACC
>DASYES010000887.1:0-2981 GCA_036498885.1 Pseudonocardia sp. | reverse complement strand
AGCCGGACGGTGACGTCACCGACCGCCGCGATCCGCTGACGCAGCCTGGCGGGCAGCACCTGCTGGAGCTTGGCCAGTGCCCGCGGGGCGGTCTCGTCGACGCCGGCGACCCCGGCCCGCGCCGCAGTGAGGAGGCCGACCGCCACCGCGACGGCCTCGTCGTCGTCCAGCAGCAGGGGTGGGAGGTCGCGGCCGGACGCGAGGCGGTACCCACCGGCCGTGCCGGTGGTGGCCTCGATCGGATAGCCGAGCTCCCGCAACCGCGCGACGTCGCGGCGCACCGTGCGGCCGGTGACCCCGAGCTGTTCGGCCAGCTCCCGGCCTGCCCACTCGCGCCTGCTCTGCAGGAGCGAGAGCAGCCGCAGGACCCGGGTGGTCGTCACCGTCGCAGTTTGCTTGCGGACCGATCCCGTCCGCAAGCGGCCATACCGTCGCCCGCATGACAGGGATGCAGCAGGTGCGCGGCCCGGTGTTCCGGCCGGACGACAGTGAATTCGACGAGGAGACCAGCGGGTTCCAGACCGCGTACAAGCACCGGCCGGCATACGTGGTCGCGGCCACCGGCGCCGATGACGTACGCGCAGCTCTCGCCGGAGCCGGTGGGCTGCCCGTGGCGGTGCAGGCCACGGGGCACGGGCGGACGGTGCCGCTCGACGGTGGCGTGCTCATCAGCACGCGCCGGATGACCGGGCTTCGGGTCGACCCGGGGACGCGATCGGCGCGTATCGAGGCGGGGGTGCGCTGGCAGCAGGTGATCACCGCGGCAGCGGAGCACGGGCTGGCGCCGCTCAGCGGATCGTCGCCGGAGGTCGGGGCCGTCGGCTACATCCTCGGGGGAGGCCTGGGCGTGCTGGCGCGCCGCTACGGCTACGCCGCCGACCACGTCAGCAGCATCGACATCGCGGTCGCCGACGGGAGCCTCCGGCACGTCACGGCGGACGACGATCCCGACCTGTTCCGGGAGCTGCCGGGCGCAGGCCACGGCCTCGGTGTGGTGACGGCGATGGAGATCGGACTCGTCCCTGTCACCCGGCTGTACGGCGGGGGCCTCTACGTCGACGGGCCGCACGTGCCCGAGCTGCTGGAGGCGTACCGCGACTGGACGGCGGACCTGCCCGACGAGCTCACCTCCTCGATCGCGCTGATCACGTACCCGGACATGGCGGGGGTGCCGGAGCTGCTGCGGGGCCGGTACGCCGCGCACGTCCGGATCGCCTTCGCCGGTCCCACCGCGCAGGGCGAGCAGCTCGTCGCGCCGCTGCGCGCCGCCGTCCCCCTCCTGCGGGACACCCTCGCGGAGCTCCCGTTCACGCAGTCGGCGTCGATCTACAACGACCCGGGCTGGCCGCATTCCTACGGCGGCACCAACGCGCTGCTCCGCGAGCTCGACCCGGCGGCGCTGCGCGACATCGTCGACCTCGCCGGGCCAGATGCGCCGGTGCCCTGCATCGTGCAGCTGAACCACCTGGGTGGCGCACTGGCCCGCCTGCCCGCTGTCCCGAACGCAGTCGGCCACCGAGACGCTGCCTACCTTGTGCGTGTCCTGTCGGTGCTCGGTGATCCCGCTGCGGCGAGCCGTGCGCACGGCAGGTTGCTGGACGCGCTGGCGCCCTGGACCGCCGGCCGGTCGCGCAACTTCCTGTTCGGGAAGCCGTGGGCCGATCAAGTGGGGGCGGTGGTCAGCAGGGCGGCCTGACCGGGTCCTGGGAACCCGCACGCTGCTGATCGGCGCGACCCCTGGTTCACTCCTCCCGCGCCACCGAACGGCTCGCCCGTAGGAGTGCCCTGCGTCGGGGCGGCGGGGCTGCCGCCGGTTGTTCGTCGTGTCCCAGCAGCGCCGGCCACGTCCGGTGGACGATCGCCGCTACGGGCACGGCGACGATCGCTCCGACGAGCCCGCCCAGCACGGTGCCGGTGGCCAGGACGAGACCGATGGCAAGCGGGTGCAGCCGCACGTACCGGCCGACGATCAGCGGTTGGAGCAGGTGCGCCTCCAGTTGGTCCTCGACGATCAGGACACCGAGAACGATCAGCCCTGCCAGCAGGCCGTGCGTGCCCAGCGTGACCACCACGGCCACCGCGCCCGAGACCAGCGCGCCCACGATCGGGATGAAGCTGCCGATGAACACCAGCACGGCCAGCGGGATGGCCAGCGGCACGTGCAGCAGCGACACCACGAGCCCGATCACGATGCCGTGGATGGTGGCGATGATCGCCGTGCCGTGGACGTAACCGGTGAGCGTGCTCCAGGCGATGCGCCCGGCGCGGTCCGCCCGGGCGGACATGGGCGGACGCAATGGCATGAGCAGCCAGCGCCACACGCGCTCCCCGTCGTAGAGCAGGAAGAACGTGATGAAGAAGGTCAGGACGATGGCGGTGACGATCTCCACCGCGAAGCCGGTGCCGGTGGTGAGGTACGCGATCAGCTCGCTGCGGTTGTCCTGCAACCATCGGATCAGGTTCGCCTGCAGCTCGGCGAGCTGCTCTTCGCCGAGACCGAGACGCGCGAGAGTCGCTCCCAGCTCGCGGACCGTGCGTACGACCTCCTCGATCAACGAGGGCAGCTCCTGGGTGAACCGCAGATCGATCACCCACCCGATTCCGGCGAGGACCATGAGAGCGACGAGCAGTGTCAGCAGAGCCGAGAGCGGCCCGGGTAGGCGGCGCCGCAGAAGCACGGCCAGCGGGCGAACCAGTGCTGTCACCAGGAGCGCCACCACGATCGGCACGAGGACCAGCCAGAGCAGCGCGAGTACGCGGATCGCCAGGTACGCCACGACCCCCAACACCAGCAGCCGCCACGACCAGCCCGCGGCCAGAACGAGGCTGCGGGGGACGCCGTGTCCGGATGCGGGCCGGGAGGATGCCGAGCCGCGGGTGACGCAGAGCGGCTGAGCCGCGGCGTCCACGGCGGTGGCTCGACGGCGCCGGGCCGCGGTTGTCGCGAGCCGCCGGCGATCAGCCACGACCGGATGGGGCCG
>DASYES010000886.1:0-2757 GCA_036498885.1 Pseudonocardia sp. | reverse complement strand
TGTCGTCGTGCGTGTCGGCCTACCGCGCCGAGCTGCGCCATCTCGCCGACCTGCCGCTGTTCACGCGCTCCTACGAGCGTCTCGACGTCGACCGGCTCGCGCAGGAGGCCCCGGGCCCGCTGCGCGCCGAGGTCGAACGCGCCGCCAGACGTGCCCGGCAGCGCACGAGCGACCGCGCGCTGCCCCGCTTCACGGAAGAAGTCGAGGGCCGTCGCCGGATCGTCGAGGAGCCGCCACTGATCACGCGGGTGCCCGCCGGTGAGGCCGAGCTGCTTGCCATCGCCCTCGACGAGTATCTGCAGACGCTCGCCCCGCACTGGCGCCGGGTGCTGGGGGGCTACACGTTGGTCGACATCGCGCACAAGGTGGTGGGCGTCGGAAGCGTGGGCCTTCGTGCGTACGTCGCGCTGCTGGAGGGCTCCTCCCCGGAGGACGTGGTATTCCTGCAGCTCAAGCAGGCCCGCCGCTCGGTTCTTGCCCGGTACGTGCACGGTGAGTCGGCCTGGCACGCCCACCAGGGCCAGCGGGTGGTGGAGTACCAGCAGGCGCTGCAGACCGTCAGCGACCCGTTGCTCGGCTGGACCACCGCGCCGGGACAGCACGACGACGTGTACCAGTACTACGTCCGGCAGTTCCGGAACATGAAGGGCGCCGTCGCGATCGACTCGATCGATGCGTCCGCGCTCGCCGACTACGCGGGCGCCGTCGGTCACCTGCTCGCCAAGGGCCACGCCCGTACCAGTGGTGCGTCGATGATCGCGGGCTACGTCGGGCGTTCCGAGAAGCTCGACGATGCGATGTGCCGGTTCGCCAGGGCGTACGCCGACCAGACCGAGGCGGACCACGCAGCACTCCTCGCCGCCGTCGCGCGCGGGGTGCTGCCGATAGAGCGCGGGGTCTAGGCGCGGGCGCGCCGCACCAACGCCTTCACCCCGACCGCGATGCCCAGGACGAGCAGCATCGCGCCCGCACCCACCACTCCGCCCAGCACCGTGGCGAGCACCACGAGGACGGCGGCGACGGCCACGGCCTTCCGGGACGCGAGGGGCCGCGACGACGAGGGCGGGGACTCGGCCCGGCCGCGCTGCAGTGCCGCGGCCAGCTGTGGGTCGTCGTCACTGAGTCGGCGGGCGAGCTCGTCGAGCCGCTTCTGTTCCGTCCCGGTGAGCGGGCGCCCGTGGTGCCGTTCTGGGAGCATGCGGCTGAGTACCCGGGAACGCGCCAGTTCACTATCGGGGAGCCCGGGATCAGCCGGAAGGAATGACGCCCGTGACTCTCGGACTGGAAGTTGAGCAACCGGGACGGCGGCTGCACCGTTCGGTACGGCGGCTCATGCGGTCATTGGGCCCGGCCGTGGGGCTCAGTACGCCCGCGCTACTGCTCCACCCCGTGTGGACCACCCGTGTGGTGGACGGCGGCGGCACCGGCGTGGTGGTCATACCCGGCTTCGGCGGCCTGGACGCGAGCATGGCGGTGCTGCGGCACTGGCTCAGGCGGCGAGGTTACGTGCCGATCGGGGCGCGCCTCGGGATGAATCTCGGCTGCTCGGACGCCCTGGTCGCGCGGCTCGAGCGACACGTCGAGCACCACGTCCGCCGGACCGGCGGACCGGTCGTCCTGCTCGGACACAGCCGCGGCGGGATGCTCGGCAGGCTGGTGGCGGTGCGCCGGCCTGAGCTTGTGTGCGGCCTCGCCATGTTCGGCAGCCCGGTGCTCGACCCCCTCGACGCGCGCGGGCTCGCGGCGCATCTCCTGCGGGTGCTGGTGCGACTGTCGGCGTTCGGTGTCCGTGGCCTGCTCGACCAGGACTGTCTCACCGGTCCGTGCCGCGACGCCACAGCCGGCGGACTCGCCGCACCGCTACGGGTGCCTGCCGTGTCCATCTACTCACGGGACGACGGCGTGGTCGGCTGGCGGTCGTGCCGCGACCCGGAGGCCGAATGGGTGGAGGTGGGCAGCAGCCACACCGGGATGGGCACCGACCCCGTGCTCTACGGCGCGCTGGCCGTCCGGCTGGCCCGCTGGGTGGCGGGCAGCGCCCCGATCAGGGGCCGAGCTCGGTGATCTTCCCCGAGTCCGTGGCGTCGTAGCCACCCAGCTCCGTCACCATGGTGCGGACGGCCGGATCCTGCAGCGCCACCAGGAGCGGGGCGGCGGCGTCGAGCGCGGCCGCGCCGAGCACGATGTCGTAGTCCTCGACCACGATCGGCACGAAGTGCAGGTCGAGGTCGTGTGCCACCGAGCGGACGCCGAGACCTGCATCCACCACGCCGGACGCGACCGACAGACCCGTCTCCAGGTGTGAACCCGTCTCCGGGCCCGCCACGGTGTCGGGGTCCAGCCCAGCGGTCAGCAGCAGTCGGTCGAACAACACGCGCGTCCCGGTGCCGTATCGGCGCTTGGCCACCCTGACCTTCACGAGGTCGGCGGCGGTCCGCAGCCCGAGCGGGTTGCCCGGCGGCACGACGAGCCCCTGCTCCCGGCGCCACAGGTGGATAAGGTGTGGTCGCCAGCCGCGCAGCAGGTCGCGCGCGAACGGTGCGTTGTAGACGCCGGTGTGGTGCAGCAGGTGCACCGCGGCGCCGTCGGCCCGACCCTGGCGGACGGCGCGCAGGCCGCTGAAGCTGCCCTGCGAGTCGACGGGGTGGATCGCACGCCCGACGATGCGGGTGACGGCGTCCAGAGCCGGGTCGTCGCTGCCGGCCAGCTTGAACACCAGGTCGGCGTGCAGGAACCGGCGCGCGGCCACGGCCCCGG
>DASYES010000885.1:0-5187 GCA_036498885.1 Pseudonocardia sp. | reverse complement strand
CGGCCGGGTTTGCGTCGTCACGCGTGATCAGCACGGCTGGGTCATCGGTCACCGGGCCATGGTAAAGCCCGAACGAACGACCGGTCGAGTCACGCGGGGACGCGGATCGACACTGTTCGGCACGCACCCCGCATGCTAGCGTTCGAACGAACGGTCGGTCGAACATCCCGGGAGGGCTCCCCTGATGTCAACTGTTCTGCGCAGCTACGTCCGGGGCGGCTGGCACTCTCCCTCCGACGAGGGCCGCCCGCTCTTCGACGCCGTGACCGGCGAGGAGGTCGCCCGAATCTCCTCGGCCGGGATCGACATGGCCGCGGTGCTCCACCACGGCAGGCGCGTGGGCGGCCCGGCGCTGCGGGAACTGACCTTCCACCAGCGCGCGGGACTGCTGAAGGCATTGGCCGGGCACCTGCGCGAGCATCGCGAGCAGCTCTACGCGGTGTCCGCCCGCACCGGCGGCACGCCGTTCGACGCGAAGTTCGACATCGACGGCGGCATCGGCGTGCTGCAGGCCTATGCGAGCAAGGGTCGCCGCGAACTGCCGAACGACACGATCTACGTCGAGGGCGACATCGAGCCGCTCTCCCGTGGCGGCACGTTCGCCGGCCAGCACATCGCCACCTCCCTGCGCGGCGTCGCGGTGCAGGTCAACGCCTTCAACTTCCCGGTGTGGGGGCCGCTGGAGAAGTTCGCCCCCGCGTTCCTCGCCGGCGTCCCGTCGGTGGTCAAGCCGGCGAGCCCCACGGCATTCCTGACGGCCGCGCTCGTGGAGCTGATCGTCGACTCCGGACTGCTGCCCGAGGGCACGCTGCAGTTCGTCGCCGGTTCGGTCGGCGACATGTTCGACCACCTCACCGAGCAGGACCTCGTCGCCTTCACCGGCTCGGCGTCCACCGCCGCGAAGCTGCGCACCCACCCCGGCATCGTCGGGCGCAGCGTGCGTTTCTCGGCGGAGGCCGACTCCCTGAACCTCTCGGTCCTCGGACCGGACGCGGGGCCGGGCACGCCCGAGTTCGACCTCTTCGTGAAGCAGTTGCTGCAGGAGATGACGGTCAAGGCCGGTCAGAAGTGCACGGCGATCCGCCGCGCGTTCGTGCCCGCCGAGCATGTCGACGCCGTGGTCGACGCCGTGTCGGCCCGGCTTTCGTCCACTGTGGTCGGCAACCCGGCTGCCGAGGGCGTGCGGATGGGCGCGCTCGCGAGCCTCGAACAGCGCGAGGAGGTGCGCCGCAGCGTCAAGGCCCTCGCCGACGCCGGCCGCATCGTCTTCGGCGACCCGGAGAAGGTCGACGTGGTCGACGCCGACGCCGAGCGCGGCGCCTTCATCTCCCCGATCCTGCTCACCGGCGACCCGGACCGCGCCGAACCCCACGAGGTGGAGGCGTTCGGGCCGGTCTCGAGCGTGCTTCCCTACTCCTCCACCGAGCAGCTGATCGACTACGCCGCACGCGGCCAGGGCAGCCTCGTGGGCTCGGTCGTCACGGGCGACGCGGCGTTCGCTCGCGACGTCGTGCTCGGTGTCGCCCCCTGGCACGGACGGCTGCTCGTGCTCACCCAGGCCGACGCGAAGGAGTCCACCGGCCACGGCTCGCCGATGCCGCAGCTCGTCCACGGTGGCCCGGGCCGGGCGGGCGGCGGGGAGGAGATGGGCGGCATCCGCGGGGTGCTGCACCACATGCAGCGCACCGCCGTGCAGGCCGACCCCGACACGCTCACGGCGATCACGAGCCGCTGGGTGGCGGGCTCGCGGCGCACGGAGACCGACGTCCACCCGTTCCGCAAGCACCTCGAGGAGCTGCGGGTCGGCGACACGATCGTCGGCGGCCCGCGCACCGTCACGCAGGAGGACGTGGAGCACTTCGCCGAGTTCACCGGCGACACCTTCTATGCCCACATGGACGCCGAGGCAGCCGCGGCGAACCCGCTGTTCGGCGAGCGCGTGGCGCACGGGTACCTCATCGTCTCGCTGGCCGCCGGCCTGTTCGTCGACCCCGACCCGGGCCCGGTGCTCGC
Source organism: Pseudonocardia sp. (assembly GCA_036498885.1). Classification (GTDB taxonomy): domain Bacteria; phylum Actinomycetota; class Actinomycetes; order Mycobacteriales; family Pseudonocardiaceae; genus Pseudonocardia. The sequence goes on along the minus strand of DASYES010000885.1, from coordinate 3,174 downwards.
CAACTTCGGCGTCGACCGGCTGCGCTTCCTGACGCCGGTCAAGTTCGGCGACGCCCTGACGGTGACGCTGACGTGCAAGCAGGTGACCCCGCGCGACTCCGCGGGTTACGGCGAGGTCCGCTGGGACGCGGACGTGACGCGCCAGGACGGCGAGTCGGTGGCCCGCTACGACGTCCTCACGCTCGTGGCCAAGAAGGAGGTGTGATGGCAGCGCCGGTCACGCGCAGGCTCGGCGGCGCCCCGCCTGCCGAGCTGCTCGACCCCGCGGAGCGCATGTCGGTCGACGAGCTACGTGCCCTGCAGCTGGAGCGTCTGCAGTGGACGCTGCGTCATGCCTACGAGCACGTCCCGCACTACCGCGCGAGTTTCGACGCGGCCGGCGTGCACCCGCAGGACTGCCGCGAGCTCTCCGACCTCGCGAAGTTCCCCACCACGTCCAAGGCCGACCTGCGCGACAACTATCCGTTCGGGATGTTCGCGGTGCCGCAGGAGCAGGTGCGGCGGGTGCACGCCTCGTCCGGCACCACCGGGCGGCCCACTGTCGTCGGCTACACCGAACGCGACATCGACACGTGGGCCACCGTGATGGCCCGCTCGATCCGGGCCGCGGGCGGGCGGCCGGGGCACAAGGTGCACAACGCCTACGGGTACGGCCTGTTCACCGGCGGTCTCGGCGCGCACTACGGGATCGAGAAGCTCGGAGCCACGGCCATCCCGGTCTCGGGCGGGATGACCCCGCGACAGGTCCGGCTCATCCAGGACTTCCGGCCCGAGATCATCATGCTCACACCGAGCTACATGCTGACGATCGTCGATGAGTTCGAGAAGCAGGGGATCGACCCGCGCTCTTCATCGCTGCAGGTCGGGATCTTCGGAGCCGAACCGTGGACCGAGCAGATGCGCCTCGAGATCGAGGAGCGCATGGACATGCACGCCGTGGACATCTACGGGCTCTCGGAGGTCATGGGGCCGGGCGTCTCGCAGGAGTGCGTGGAGACGAAGGACGGCCTGCACATCTGGGAGGACCACTTCTACCCCGAAGTCGTCGATCCGTTCGGCGACGACCCGGGCTCACCACTTCCCGACGGCGAGGAGGGCGAGCTGCTCTTCACCTCGCTCACCAAGCAGGCGTTGCCGATCATCCGCTACCGCACGCGCGATCTCACCCGGCTGCTGCCCGGCACCGCACGGCCGGGGATGCGGCGGATGCAGAAGATCACCGGCCGCAGCGACGACATGATCATCCTGCGCGGGGTGAACCTCTTTCCGACCCAGGTCGAGGAGATCGTGCTGCGCACCGTTGGGCTCGCGCCGCACTTCCAGCTCGTGCTGCGCACAGAGGGCCGGATGGACGCGCTGACCGTGCGCGTCGAAGCGCGTCCGGAGACACCGGCAGAACGCAGGCTCGACGCGGCGCGCGAGCTCATCACCGCGGTCAAGGAGACCGTCGGCGTCACGGTGGGCTGCGACGTCGTCGACCCCGAGACGCTGGAGCGCTCGGTCGGCAAGCTCCAGCGTCTTCGGGACCTCCGGGACCGCTAGTGTCGCGGAAACGGGGTTCGTTGCCCGCGTCGCAAGGCGGAGGAGGCGCCGATACCGCGCTGTGTATCGGCGCCGACGACAACGCCGCGAGGCGCCGCCCGGGCACCGAAGACGGCCTCGTTTCCTCGGCGCCAGTTCCTCAGGCCGCGGTGTCCCGCGCGTGGGCGTCGCGGTGCTCGCTGTACTCCGGACGGTCCTCCAGAGCCGCAGCGATCCGGAATTGCACGCCGGCCTCCTCGTGCCTGCTGCGCCGCTGCAGCGTGCGCCCGAGGATGAAGCGCATGTAGGCGTCGGTCGGCGCCAGCGAAACCGCCCGCTCCAAGGCCTCCTGCGCCTTGCCGAGCTGGGCCGAGTGGTAGTACGCGCGCCCCAGCAGCAGCTGCCCGGCTGCGTGCTCACGCAGGCCGTCGGCCATCGGTTCGAGGAGCTTCAACGCCTCGAGCGGGTCACCCATGTCGAGGTGGAGCCCGGCCATCCGATACCTGTCGATCTCTTGCAACGGAATCACCTCCGGTTTCCCCAACCGGATACCCCTGAGTGGTATTCCGCAGCTATCCCACGTCGCACGGCAGCCGGTCGAGCACACGCTCGAACGCCCCGGCCATGACGTCCAGCTCGTCGTCCGCGATCGCGTCGAAGAAGAGGCTTCGGACGGCCTCGACGTGTGAGGGCGCGGCCGCCACGATGGCTTCCCTGCCGGACTCGGTGAGGCGCACCATCGATCCGCGGGCGTCCTCGGGGCACTCCTCACGCGCGACGAGGCCGCGCTTCTCCATGCGGGCGACCTGATGCGAGATCCGGCTGCGCTCCCAGCCGACCATCCGCCCGAGGTCGCGCGCCCGCAGCAGTCCGTCCGGCGACTCGGACAGCGGCACCAGCAGCGTGAACTCGGCGTTGGAGAGCCCTCCGTCGCGCACCAGCCGACGTTCCAGCTCGGCCTCGAGATGCAGCCGCAGGCCGACGTAGCTCCGCCAGACGCGCGCCTCTCGCTCATCGAGCCACCGCGGTTCACTCACAGCCTCAGCCTACCCGGTTGTTGATACATCATCATAGCGCCACGAGATGGGCACCATTTCGCAAAGTCGGACATCTCAGCTTTTCACACAGGCCCGGCAGTGCGCCGTGACACTCGTTCCGCGTCGAGGTACCGACGAAGAAGCCCCCTCCTGGCCGCCGGCTCGGCACGAGGCCAGAACGAACGGCACAACCGTGCGATAGGCCCGGACCGACGCGCCACCGGTACATCCCGGCAGGGCCCGCACGCACCGTGAACGAGCGGCCCGTTCACCCGATCGATCCGGAATCGACGAACCGCGCCGCTCGCCCAACCCCGGCCCAGTCCGCGGCCCGACGCATATGTTGACACGTCATCAAACGTGCGTAGGTGCACCTACATGCCCGAGGAGGCTCTTCCGTTGCCCGCGATCACCGTCGCCGACCTGCTCGTCCTCCCCCGAATCCCGCGCCCGATCCCCGGCATGTCGATCGCCCGGCCGGTGGCCCGGGTGATCACGATCAACGCGCACCGCCGGCTCGAGGGCGCAGGCATCCAGGTCCGCCGCCCGTTCCCGGGCCGATGTCGATGGCCGATGCGGACCCGTTCCTCCTGCTCGACCACGCCGGACCCACGGT
>DASYES010000884.1:0-3688 GCA_036498885.1 Pseudonocardia sp. | reverse complement strand
GGTGGGGCAGGAACACGGGGATGGTCGTCTCGGTGTCGATCGAGAGGGCTTCCTTGGCCAGCACGCAGTCCTGGCGCAGCCGGGCCAGCGCCACGGAGGTCTGCGGGTCACCCATGTCCAGCTCGGACAGCGCACCGCTCGACGAGTAGTTGACGTAGGACAGGATCGCCTCGTCGAAGTCGACGCCGCCCAGGCGCTCGATCCCTTCCGGGATGCCGAGGATCTCGATGCCGCCGGAGCGCTTCTGCAGAACGGTGGCGTCGAACGTGCCCCCGCCGAGGTCGTAGACGGCGATGATCTCGCCGTCGGTGAGGTGGCGCGACGCCGCGTAGTGGGCCGCGGCGGCCTCGGGCTCGGTCACCGTGCGCGGCGCTGTGAGCCCCGCGACCTGCGGTACCTCGTCGAACAGCTCGCGGCGGAACGGTCCCCAGTTGGCCGGGTGGGTGAGGACGATGCTCTCGGGCTTCGTGCCCTCGGTCTCGGTCACCCGGGTCACCACGTCGTGCAGCAACGTGCCGAGCAGGGTGGTGACGGGATAGGGGGAGCCCCCGAGCACCACGGGTGTGGGGTCACCGAGGCGGCGCTTGAACTCGCGGCCGATCCGGTCGGGGCTGCTGACGGCGCGGCGGGCCGCGGCGTCACCGGAGACGAGGGTGCCGTCCTCGCGCAGGTACACCACGGCCGGGGTCACCACGGTGCGGTCGCCGAGGGTGAACATCTCGACATTGGACCCGTTCGCCATCGCGGCAGCGACGAATGTCGTGCCGAGGTCCACTCCGAGGTGATATCCCACGCGGCCTCCCGGGAGCCGGCACCGTACCTCGTCTCGGATACCTGCGATAGCGCTGGTCAGGGTCGGTCTGGGGTTCGCTCGCCGGCAGGCCGAGAAGCGTTACGTCTCTGGCCGTAACAGGACCCGTCGGGAAGGCGCAAAGGGTGGGGAGAGCCCTACCCGGGGTGGGGTGCACCCCATTCCCGGCGGACGCGGGGCGCCGGACCATACGGGGATGATGCTCGAGCCAGCGCAGTGCGCCGGCGACGCTCCCCGCACAGCCCCCGAGCAGGGCACGTCCGATGCGCCGTCATCAGCCGCACCTCCCGCCTCCGACCCGTCGACCGCCGACCCCGCCACCAGGCTCCCGACCCCCGCCCCGGACGCCCGCCGCCGCGCCGAGCGCGAGCAATGGATGCGTCGCCGCCTCCTCGAACGGCAGCTTCACGACGGCGCCGCGCTGCGGATCTCCGCGCTCTCACTCCAGCTCGGCCTCTTCCGGCACCGCGTGCCCGACGCGGAACCCGACCTGCACGTGTCCATCGACAGCCTCCAGGACGAGCTGCACGCCGTGCTCCAGGAGCTGCGGGATGTGGCGGGCAAGATCTATCCGTCGCTGCTCGACGAGGCCGGACTCGGCCCGGCCCTGCGCGAGGCGGCCGACACCATGGAGATCTCGGTCCGGGTCGACGCCTCCGCCGACCGGTTCGGTCCGGCGGAAGAGGGCGCCGCGTACTTCTCCGTGGTCGAGTGCCTGGCCGCGATGGATGCCGCTGCCGAGGCCGAGAAGGCCGCAGGCGGCGAGCCAGGCGGGAACGCCGTCGAGGTCGCGGTGCGGCGTGTGGGTGACGAGTCCGACGGCGGCATGCTGTCCGTGGAGCTCAGAGGGGTGAACGTGGCGCACGCCGGAGCGATGCTTGACCAGGTGCGGCGGCTCGGCGGCACCATCGATGTCGCCGGAGGGCCTGGCCCCGGCACGATCACAGCGAGGATTCCATGCGAGTAGCGCTGGCCGAGGACGGTGCCCTGTTCCGCGAGGGTCTGCTGATGCTCCTCCAGGCGGCGGGACACGAGGTCGTCGGCAGCACGGCCGACGGTGACTCACTGGTCGAGCTGCTCTCGACCGAGCCCGCCGACGTCGCGATCCTGGACATCAGGATGCCCCCCGAGCCGGACGGTGGGCTGGTGACGGCGGAGCGGCTGCGCGGCCTGCATCCCGACATGGGCCTGCTGTTCCTGTCCCACTACGCCGAGTCGCACTACCTGATGCGCATCCTGCAGATCGGCACCGACTCCATCGGCTACCGGCTCAAGGAGAAGGTGGGCAGCGTCGACGTCCTCACCGACACGCTCAGCCGCATCGAGGCCGGCGAGATCGTCATCGAGCCGGTACTGGCCAAGCGGCTCGTGGAGCGGCCCCGCGGCGACAAGAAGGGGGCCATCGCCTCCCTGTCCGAGCGCGAGCTCGACGTGCTGCGCCTCATGGCGGAGGGCCGGTCCAACACCGGTATCGCCGCGCAGCTGTTCGTCACCCCCAAGGCCGTCGAGAAGCACATCGCCAACATCTTCGGGAAACTCAACCTGCACGCCGACACCGCCGAGCACCACCGGCGGGTACTCGCCGTACTGACCTACCTCCGATCGCAGCGCGACGGGGACTGAGGCTTGGCCGCGCACGCCAGGACGCTTAGCGTGAATCCGAACCCGGACCCGATCCGGGTGGAACCGGTGGTGCGTGATGAACCGGACGAGCGTGGCGAGGGTGCTGCGGGCAGCGGTGGTGGCCTGCGGCGTCGCCGCGCTGCTCCTGCTGCTGGTCGACGGCGGCCCGTGGCTCCTCGGACTCTCCAGAGCCGGGTCCGGTTCCGCGGTGCTGCTGCCGTTCCTCGCCGTCGGCGTGTGTGCGGTGGGGCTGGGATTCGTGCTGCCCCGGGTGGACGCGGCGGTCGGGCGGCTCACCCACCATCGTGAGGTCACGCCGTACTCGGCGCTCGCGGCGGCGGCCGCACGGATCCGGGCCGGGTCGCTGGAACAGGCGCTGCCCGGTCTTGCCCAGGTGCTCGCCGACGGCACCGGTGCCACCCGTGCCGTGGTGTGGCTCGCGGTCGGCGACCGCCTTGTCGCCGCGGCGGAGTACCCCCCGCGGGTCTCCACCGGCTCCGACGAGCAGCACGTGCCGAATGTGGCTGTGCTGCTCGCCCGGCCCGACACCGACCACGTCGTACCTGTGCTCGACGGCGCGGAACTGCGCGCGGCGCTGGCGATCGGGAAGCCGGACGCTCCGATCACCCCGGCCGACCAGCTGCTCGTCCAGGACGTGGCGAACGGTGCCGCCCTGCTGCTGCGGGGTGTGGCGCAGAACGCCGAGCTGGCCGAGCGGGTACGCCGGGCGGATGACCTCGCGATGCAGCTGGACGACTCCCGCCAGCGGCTCGCCCAGGCCCGTGAGGTCGAGCGCAGGCGGTTGGTCATGGAGCTCTCCCACGCCACCGGCGACCGGCTGGCCGCGCTGCGTGCCGAGGTCGAGCGCGCTCAGGGCGCGCTGGAGTACCGGCCGGAGGAGGCCGCCGCGGCGCACGAGGCGCTGATGCGTGCCCGGGGCGGGCTGGACGAGCTGCTGGACCGCTTCCGGGTGATCGCCCGTGGCGTGTACCCGGCGGTGCTGCGCGACCAGGGCCCGGCCGCAGCGCTCGACGAGGTGGCCACCGACCTCCCGCGGCCGGTGCGGCTGACCGGCAGCCTCGGTGGGCGGCTGGACTGGGAGATCGAGTCGGGGCTCTACTACGTGGCCGCCGCCGCCCTGCACGCGCTCGCCGGCAGGCCGGCGGATGGCGAGGTCGTGGTGTCCTTCGGGAGGGCGGAGGGCCGGGCGACGGTGCGCATCGACGACGCAGCCCCCGACATCACCCCTGACCG
>DASYES010000883.1:0-11074 GCA_036498885.1 Pseudonocardia sp. | reverse complement strand
GTCCCGCCGCGCTGGCTGGCGTCGCCCGGCACGGTCGAGGCCATGCACGAGCAGGGCTTCGCTGTGCTCGCCGACGAGAACGGCGTGCGCTTCCTGCAGAGTGCGGCCGCCGGTGCCGTGGTGCGGGCCAAGGTTCTCGGGTTCCGGGCCTCGGGGGAGCGCCACCCGCTTGCGGACGACCGGAAGGCCGCGGAGGCGTGGCGCTGCCGGGTGCTCGGCGCCGAGGTCGCGCGGACGGTGCGGCGCGGCGGGCTGGTGCGGATCAACATCCGTGCCAAGGACCTCAAGCGCGAAGCGCGGCGCACGGCCGTGCTGGCGGCGGTGGACGCCGCACTCGAGATGGGCGCCGTCCCCGCCACCTACCGCTCGACGGCGGAGGCACTCGCCGCCTGAAGCGCGGTCAGACCGCGGTCGGTGTCTCCCGGTCGAGGACCTTGATCGTGGTCTTCTCGGGGCCGAGCTGCTCGAACAGCCCGTAGTGCAACGCGGGGCGGGCAAGTACGGCCTCGTGGATAGGTACCGCCGTGCGCGGCGCCACGGCCCGCAGGTAGTCCACGGCCTCTGACACCTTGAGCCAGGGCGCCCCGGTGGGCAGGAACAGCACGTCGACGGGTGCCGACGGCCGCGTGAAGGCGTCGCCGGGGTGCAGGTGCGTGCCGTCGATCAGGTAGGCGTTGTTGGCGATCACCGGAATGTCCGGGTGGATCACCGCGTGCTCCCCACCGAGCACCTCGACCCGGGCCCCGCCCACGTCGAACGACGCCCCCGGCTCCACCACCTCGTGCTCGAACCCGGCGAGCTGCCCGGCCGTGCCGGAGTCGACGATCAGGCGGGCCTCGGGGTTGGCCGACAGCAGCGCACCGAGCCGGTCGGTGTCGAGATGGTCGACGTGCTGGTGCGTGACGAGCACCGCATCGAGCCCGCCCACCGTCTCGAATCCGGACGAGAACGCCCCGGGATCGAGAAGCAGTCGCGCGGCGCCGGTGTCGAGCAGGACGCACGAGTGGCCGTAATGGGATGTCTGCACGGCCTCCAGTGTCCCCATCCGTGCGTCGGCGTGCATGGTTCGCCGGCCGGGTCAGCTGAGCCTGCCGAGGATCTCCGACTCCTCGGCAGGGGTGAGTCCGGCGCGGCGCGGGCGGTCCGGGCCGAGAGCCCGCTCGTGCGCGAGCGCCGCTCGGGCGGTGTCGGCGACCGGGCGGCAGTGCAGACCGGCCGCCGCGGCCGGTGCGGTGTCGCGTGCCAGCATCCCGGCATGCGATGCGGGCAGCCACAGCGGCAGCGACCGCGGCCCCGACCACGGTTGCGCCCCGGCCGCCGTCAGCGCTTCCGGTGCGGCGGGGACGCGCTCCAGATCAACGGCCCCGACGGCGTCGGCGACCTCGTCGAGCACCGCGTCCAGCGTGGAGCGGGGCCCGCTCGCGTCGAAGGTCCCGACGAGGTGCTCCTCCCCGGACCGCACGATCCAGTCGGCGAGGTCGCGCACGTCGACGATCTGGGCGGGCTGCCCCGGATCGCCCGGGGTGAGCGCCCGGCCGCCCCGCGCGAACCGGTTCGGCCAGTAGCCGAACCGATCGGTGAGGTCGTCGGGGCCGCAGATGAGGCCGGCGCGCACGATCAGCGCCCGCTCGCCCGCGAACTCCCGCACGGCGGTCTCGGACGCCACCTTGACCGGGCCGTACGCGTCTTCGTCTTCGGTGATGGCGTCGTCCGTGCGCGGCTCGACGAGCGGGTCACCGATGCCGCGGCCGGGCGCGGAGTTGTCGGCGTACACGCTGATACTGGAGACGAAGGTCCAGTGCACCGCGTTCGTGCCCACGGCATCGAGCGCCGAGCGCACCCACGGCAGCGCCATCCTGGCGACGTCCACAACCGCGTCGAACGCCTCGCCGCGCAGTGGTTCGAGCGCGCCGGGAGCGCCGCGGTCCACCGTGAGGAGCTTCGCGCCGTCGGGTACGGCACCGGAGGCGCCCCGTGCCACGCAAACAACCTCGTGGCCTCTGGCCACGGCAGTGGCCGCCACCGATCGGGAGAGGAAACGCGTGCCGCCCAGCACCAACCATCGACCCATGCGAGGAGCCTCACGGACGGCGGCGCGGGGCGGCAATGGTGTTCGCCGTACGCTGATGTCGTGGCAAAGGTCGTGGTGGACGTGATGCCCAAGCCGGAGATCCTCGACCCGCAGGGCCAGGCCGTCGCGGGTGCGCTCGCGCGGATGGGCCTGGCCGGGGTGGGGGACGTGCGGCAGGGCAAGCACTTCGAGCTCGAGGTGGATGACTCCATCGACGACGAGACGCTGCACCGCGTGGCGGGCAGCCTGCTGGCCAACCCCGTGATCGAGGACTGGGTGGTGACCAGGGCATGAGGATCGGGGTCATCACCTTCCCCGGCACGCTCGACGACGTCGACGCGGCACGCGCCGTGCGCTACGCGGGGGCCGAGCCCGTCGTGCTGTGGCACGCCGACCGCGACCTGCAGGGCGTCGACGCGGTGATCGTTCCGGGCGGCTTCTCCTACGGCGACTACCTGCGTGCCGGTGCGATCGCCAGCATGGCCCCGATCATGACCGAGGTCGTGGCCGCGGCCGGCCGCGGCACGCCGGTGCTCGGCATCTGCAACGGGTTCCAGATCCTCTGCGAGGCCGGGCTGCTGCCCGGAGCGCTCACACGGAACTCGGGGCTGCATTTCGTCTGCCGCGATCAGCGGCTGCGGGTCGAGTCCACCGCCACCGCGTGGACGGGTGCTCTCACCGCGGGCCAGGAGATCCTCGTTCCGCTCAAGTCCGGCGAAGGTCGCTTCGTGGCCGACGCCGCCACCGTGGAGCGGCTCGAGGGCGACGGCCGGGTGGTATTCCGGTATGCGGGCGCGAATCCCAACGGGGCGATGGCGGCGATCGCCGGTATCAGCTCGGCCGACGGTCGTGTCGTCGGTCTGATGCCCCACCCCGAGCACGCGATCGACGCGCTGACCGGTCCGTCGCAGGACGGGTTGGCGCTGTTCAGGTCGGTGCTGCAGGGTGTGGCCTCTGCCGCGTGACTGCCCCGGTGGGACGCACCACGAGCGGCGCGATCTAGGCTTTCGGGTCCCGCCAACGCACCATGCTGTGGAGGCCCGCAAGGAGGAGCGCTCGGCATGACCCGAACCGTTCCGGCTGCTCCGCGCCACGTGTTGCTCGTGGAGGACGACCCCGGCGACGTGTTCCTCGTGCGCGAGTTGCTGGCCGAGGTGGATCCGGGGCTCGGGGTGACGGTCGCGGAGTCGGTGTCCGAGGTGATCGAGCGTGGCCTGCTCAGGCGCTGCGACTGCGTGCTGCTCGACCTCAATCTCCCCGGCACCGACGGCCTGGACGGACTGCGTCGGATCTTGCGGACCGAGGGCGCCCCGGCCGTCTGCGTCCTCACCGGCCTCGATGACGAGCACCTCGGCACGGCGGCCGTCGCGGCCGGTGCCCAGGACTACCTCATCAAGGGCAAGGTCGACGGGCAGGTGCTGATCCGGGCCGTCCGTTACGCCGTGGAGCGGCGCCGGGCGGAGGCGAGTCTGCTGCGGCTTCGGGAGGAACAGCTCGCGGCAGCGGAGTCGGCTCGCCTCGAGCGCGGGCTGCTGCCCTCGCCGCTGCTGGCAGGCAGCCCCGTGCGGGGGCGGTCGTTCTATCGGGCGGGCCGCACACGCTCGTTGATCGGCGGCGACTTCTTCGACGCGGTTCTCGGGCCAACCGGCACGGTGCACGCGATCGTCGGCGACGTCTGCGGCCACGGCCCGGACGAGGCAGCGCTGGGTGCGATGCTGCGGGTGTCGTGGCGGGCGCTCGTGCTGGCCGGCGTGGACGAGCCGCAGGTACTGCCGAAGCTCCAGCAGTTGCTGGTCAGCGAGCGACACGACCGGTCGCTGTTCACCACGGTGTGCACCGTCGCGTTCCGCACCGACGTGGATCCCGTCGACGGGCGGCCGACGACCGACGTGCTCGTGCGACTGGCAGGGCACCCACCACCGATCTCCTTGATTCCGGCGCCACGGTCGGCGGCCGCGCCGGTCGGTCTGCCGCTGGGCGTGGCCGCCGATGCGACGTGGGAGCCTGGGTGTGTCGCACTCGGCACCGAATGGGCGCTGCTGCTGCACACCGACGGCCTGATCGAGGGCAGAGGGCCCATCCCCGGCGAGCCGCTGTGGGAGGAGGGGTTGCTCGAGATACTGGAGCAGGAGCGTGACACCGATCTGGAACAGCTGCCTGCCCGGCTTGTCGAGCGCGCGCACGACCTGAACGGCGGCCCGCTCTCCGACGACGTCGCGATCCTCCTGCTCTCGTCGGACATCGCGCCGCAGGACGCCCCCCAGACCGATGCGGCACCGTCCGGTATGGGGGTGCGATGACCGCGCTCGACCTGACGCCGCCCGAGCAACGCGGAGAGGTGCGACTGGAGCGGCTGGAGGAGGGGCGACGCCACTGGCCGCTGGGGCGGATCTTCGCCCTCGGTGCCTCGCTGGCGGCGCTCTTCGCCATGACCGTCGTGATCCTCGGTGGCGTTGCTCTGTGGCGGCTCTCCGAGACCCGGGTCGCGCTGCTCGATTCGGCAGGCCCCGCGTTGATCGCCGCGCAACAGCTGTCGGGATCGCTTCTCAACCAGGAGACCGGCGTACGGGGCTACGACCTCGGCCGCCGCCCCGAGTTCCTGCAGCCCTACCAGGACGGGCGCGTCGGCGAGGAAGCGATGATCGCCGAGCTGCGCCGCCTCGCCGCAGGCGGCCGCCTTCCCGGCCTCGACGCCCAGATCGACGCCGTGGAGCAGGCCGCGCAGAACTGGCGCACCCAGTACGCCGGGGCCGTTCTCACCGGCCCACCGGGAGCGTCCGACCCGGAGCGGGGGCGCGCCCTGTTCGATCAGGTCAGGACGACGGTCCAGGCGTTGCTCGCCGACGTGCAGGCGAAGCGGGAGGCGGCCAGGCACGGCATCGAGAGCGCGGCGGCGTTCCTCCTCGTCGTCGGGGTGGCGATCGCGCTGCTGCTGGCGTCGTTCCTCATCGCGGCGGGCATCGGGTTGCGGCGGGGGATCGTGCGACCGATCTCGGAGCTGGCCAGGCAGGTGCGCGAGGTCGTGTCCGAGGACGCCACCCGGTCCGTCCACGCCGGTGGCCCGCGGGAGATCGTCGGGCTCGGCGCCGACGTCGAGGCGATGCGTCAGCACATCCTGCGTGACCTCGACGAAGCCCAGGCGACCAACCGCCGCCTCGACGAGCAGGCCCAGGAGCTGGAGCGGTCCAACCGCGACCTCGAGCAGTTCGCCTACGTGGCGAGCCACGACCTCCAGGAGCCGCTGCGCAAGGTCTCGAGCTTCTGCCAGCTGCTGCAGCGCCGGTACGGCGGCAAACTCGACGAGCGCGCCGACCAGTACATCGGGTTCGCCGTCGACGGCGCCTCCAGGATGCAGCAGCTGATCAACGACCTGCTGGCGTTCTCCCGGGTGGGCCGTACAACCGAGAACTTCGTCTCCGTCGACCTCGGGGAGCTGGCTGCCACAGCGGCCGCCCAGCTCGAGTCCACCCGCGAGGATGCCTCGGGCGAGATCGTCATCGGCGACCTGCCGGTGGTCTCCGGCGACCGCGCCCTGTTGCAGGCCCTGCTGGTGAACCTGCTGGGCAACGGGCTGAAGTTCCACCGCGCCGGCGTGCCACCGGTCGTCCGCCTGGAGTGCAGCCGGGACGGCGACTTCTGGGAGATCACCGTCAGCGACAACGGCATCGGCATCGAACCGGAGTACTCCGACAAGGTGTTCGTGATCTTCCAGCGGCTGCACGGCCGTGATGTCTATCCAGGAACCGGTATCGGGCTGGCGCTCGCGAAGAAGATCGTCGAGTTCCACGGCGGTCGGATCGGTCTCGTCGAGACCCCCGGCCCCGGCACCGCCGTACGGTTCACCCTTCCCGTGCCTCCTGAGGAGACCCACGAGTGACCGACCCCCAACCCCGGATCATCAACGTGCTGTTGGTCGAGGACGACCCCGGCGACGTGCTGATGACCCGCGAGGCCTTCGAGGAGTACCTGCACAACCAGCTCGACGTGGTGACGGACGGCGCGGCGGCGCTGGCCTACCTGCGACGCGAGGAGCCCTACACCGATGCGCCGCGGCCGGACCTGGTCCTGCTCGACCTGAACCTGCCCCGCCGCGACGGGCGTGAGGTGCTGCAGGAGGTGAAGGCGGACGAGGACCTGCGCCACATCCCGGTGATCGTCCTGACCACCTCCCAGGCGGAGGAGGACGTACTGCGCAGCTACCAGCTCCACGCCAACGCCTACGTCACCAAGCCGGTCGACTTCGAGGGCTTCATCGAGGCCATCAAGCAGATCGACCACTTCTTCGTCAGCGTGGTCAAGCTCCCGACGGGGAGCTGACGCGGGAGGGTGTGATCAATCCGACGTAACCGTCGGGGCGGACGAGTACCGCGGTGCCGTCCGCCACGTCGTACGCGCTGAACGCGTGCCCCTCGGCGTCCACCACCGCCGGGCCGGTCGCGTGTTCGCCGGGGCGGAGCACGGGGTGCACCGGCATCCCGTGCTCCGCCACCGCCGTATCGGCCGCGGAGCCGCCGAAGGTCAGCAGCGTTGCGTGCGGGCCTCGGAACAGGTCGAACAGCCGGATCGCCCGGCCGTCAGCGTCGACGACCGGTGCGTCGGGGGCCCGGTCGCCCGCCCGCAGCCTGCCGGGCTCGGTACGCCTGTCGCGGACCAGCGGGCTGTCCCGGTACCCGACGTCGAGCTGGTGCGTCTCGGTGCCCCGACGATGTGCGTCGGCGTCGCCCGCGACGTGCTTGTGTAGCAACGCGGCGCTGATGTCCAGCACTCTGGCCGCGACGGGCAGGCGCTCGGCTTCGTAGGAGTCGAGCAGCGGGACGGCCTCCGCCTCGGCGGCGGTGAGCGCCGCAGCCAGCTTCCAACCGAGGTTGTAGGCGTCCTGCACGCCCGTGTTGAGGCCCTGCCCGCCCGTGGGCGGGTGGGCGTGGGCAGCGTCGCCTGCGATGAACACCCTGCCGTCCCGGAACCGGCGTGCCAGCCGCATGTTCGGCCGCCACACCGTGGTCCAGGCCAGCCCCCGCAGCCGCGGGGACGAGTCCGGGCAGTACCGGTCGAGCACGGCCTGCAGCGTGGCGAGTGACGGTTCGGTGCCGGACGCGTCGAGCGGGCAGGCGAACTGGAAGAGATCACCACCGGGCAGCGGGGTCAGCGCGACGCCGATCCGCAGGTCGTCCTCGGCGGCGAACCAGTAGCCACTCCCATGGTCGAGACCATCGGCCCGCACGTCACCGAGCAGCATGCGGATCGACTCGTCGGTGCTGCCCTCGAACGGGATGCCCAGCGTCCTGCGAACGGTGCTCGCTCCGCCGTCGGCGCCCACCAGGTAGCCGGCCCGCACGGTCTCCTGCACACCGTGCCGCCGCAGAGTGGCCGTCACGCCGCTTTCGTCCTGGGTGAACGTGACGAGTTCGGTGGCGAGCTCGACGCGCACGCCCAGCTCGGAGAGCCGGTCGCGGAGGATGCCCTCGGTCCGGTCCTGGCCGAGCATCCACGGGTTCGGGTGCGGCACGTCCGGCGTGGGCTCCTGCCAATCGCTCATCCGCCGCTCGCCGAGGAAGCGCCCGCCCGCGTACGCCCGCATCGACGTCTGTGGGGATCCGGCGGCCAGCACCGCGTCGAGCACGCCGAGGTCGTCGAAGACCTCCAGGGTGCGCGGCTGCAATCCGTCACCGCGCGAGCCGGTGGCGGCCGTGGCCGCCCGCTCGAGGACCCGGACGCCGACGCCGCGACGGGCCAGTTCGACGGCGAGGGTCAGGCCGGTGGGTCCGGCTCCCGCGATCAGGACCTGTGTGTCCACGACGCCACCTTCGATGAATGATTTTTCAGTGAATGATCGTTCAGTTTTATTCGCTGCTAGCGTCCGCGTCAAGGAGGTGGGCGATGGGCCGGCCGGTGAGCACGGTCACGGGCCGCAAGGCGAAGGCGGCCGAGACGGAGGCGGCGCTGAAGGCGGCGGCCAAGCGCGTCTTCGCCGAGCGCGGCTACGTCAACACGAAGATCACCGACATCACGGCCGCGGCCGGACGCGCGGCCGGGTCCTTCTACAACCACTTCACCAGCAAGGACGAGCTGCTCACCGCGTTGCTCAAGGACATGCTGGCCGAAGGCGACGAGGCAGCGGAGCAACCGACGCACAACCCCGACTTCACCGACCGTTCCGCCGTGCGCTGGCACGTGGCGGCGTTCTGGACGTTCTACCGCCGGCACATCCCCGAGATGGTCGCGTTGCGGCAGGCTGCGATGGCGAACCCGGCGTTCGGCCTGCGGTTGCAGGAGATCCTCGCCGTCGACAGCGCGCACATGACCGGGCACTTCGAGCACGTGACGGCCGCCGGCATCCCGCTGCCCGGCGATCCACGGCTCGTGGTGTCGGCATTCCAGAGCCTGCTCGACCAGTTCGCCTACACGTGGCTGGTTGCGGGCGGCGACGGCACGGGCCGGCAGATCGGCGACGACGAGGCGATCGACGTGCTGACCGACTTCATCCACCGCGGGATCGCCGGCACGCCGCCCGTGAACGAGGAGCGGTGAGGCCGCCCGCCGCCCTTACGTACGCTTGAACGGTGACGTCCGCCGCCACCGCGCAGCACACCGACACCGTCCAGAACGCCGCCGACAGCCCCGACCACCCGCAGCCCTACCGTGAGCTCGGGTTGAAGGACGACGAGTACGCGCGCATCCGGGAGATCCTGGGCCGTCGGCCCACCGATGCCGAGCTGGCGATGTACGCCGTCATGTGGAGCGAGCACTGCTCCTACAAGTCCTCGAAGGTGCACCTCGCCTACTTCGGCGAGACCACCACCGACGAGATGCGCAAGCGGATGCTCGCGGGGATCGGCGAGAACGCCGGCGTGGTCGACATCGGGGACGGGTGGGCCGTCACGTTCAAGGTCGAGTCGCACAACCACCCGTCGTACGTCGAGCCCTATCAGGGGGCGGCTACGGGCGTGGGCGGGATCGTGCGCGACATCATGGCGATGGGTGCGCGGCCGGTCGCCGTCGCCGACCCCTTGCGCTTCGGCCCGGCCGACGCACCCGACACGGCCCGCGTGCTGCCCGGCGTGGTCGCGGGCGTGGGCGGCTACGGCAACTCGCTGGGTCTGCCGAACATCGGCGGCGAGGTCGTGTTCGACGAGGGCTACCTGGGCAACCCACTCGTCAACGCGCTCTGTATCGGGGCGATGCGCACCGAGGATCTGCACCTCGCGTTCGCCTCAGGCGCGGGCAACAAGATCATCCTGTTCGGCGCGCGCACGGGGCTGGACGGCATCGGCGGCGTGTCGGTGCTCGCCAGCGAGACGTTCTCGGGCGATGACGAGTCGGCGACCGGACGCAAGAAGCTCCCGTCGGTGCAGGTGGGCGACCCCTTCATGGAGAAGGTGCTCATCGAGTGCTGCCTGGAGCTCTTCCACGCCGGCCTGGTGGTCGGCATCCAGGACCTCGGCGGTGCCGGCCTCTCCTGCGCCACGTCGGAGCTGGCCAGCGCGGGCGACGGCGGGATGCACGTCGACCTGGACGCCGTGCCGCTGCGGGCCACCGGAATGACGCCCGCCGAGATCCTCTCGAGCGAGTCGCAGGAGCGGATGTGCGCCGTCGTCCGGCCGGAGGACGTCGACGAGTTCATGGCGGTCTGCCGCAAGTGGGACGTGCTCGCGAGCGTGATCGGTGAGGTCACCGACGGCGACCGGCTCGTGATCGACTGGCACGGCGAGACCGTGGTGGACGTGCCGCCGCGCACCGTGGCCCACGACGGACCGGTCTACCGCCGCCCGGTGCAGCGCTCGACCGTCCAGGACACGCTCGTCGCCGACGTACCGGACCGGTTGCGCCGCCCCGCGTCCCCTGCCGAGCTGCGCGCGGAGATCCTGCGGATGGCGGCGAGCCCCAACCTGTGCAGCCGCGGGTGGGTCACCGACCAGTACGACCGTTACGTGCGCGGCAACACCGCATCTGCCCAGCCGGCCGACGCCGGGATGGTGCGCATCGACGAGGAGACCGGGCGAGGGGTGGCCGTCGCCACCGACTGCAACGCCCGGTTCGTCGCGCTGGATCCGTACGCCGGTGCCCAGCTCGCGCTGGCCGAGGCCTACCGGAACGTGGCGACGAGCGGTGCAGTGCCGCTGGCCGTCACGAACTGCCTGAACTTCGGTTCGCCGGAAGATCCGCACGTGATGTGGCAGTTCCAGCAGGCCGTGCGCGGTCTCGCCGACGGCTGCGTTGCGCTGGGCCTGCCCGTCACCGGTGGCAACGTCAGCTTCTACAACCAGACCGGCGAGCGGGCGATCCTGCCCACCCCGGTGATCGGCGTGCTCGGAGTGATCGACGACGTGGCCCGCCGCGTCCGCTCCGGGTTCACGCGCGCGGGTGACACGGTGCTGCTGCTCGGCGACACCCGCGACGAGCTCGGCGGCAGCGAGTGGGCCAACGTCGTGCACGGTCATCTGGGTGGGCGTCCGCCTGCGGTCGACCTCGCGGCCGAGCAGCGCCTCGCGGGTCTGCTCGCGCGCGCCGCGGACGAAGGGTTGCTCAGCGGTGCGCACGACCTGTCCGACGGTGGTCTGGCACAGGCCCTCGTGGAGGCGTGCCTCGTCGGGGGACAGGGTGCCGCCGTCGAACTGCCGTCGGCCATCGACCCGTTCGTCGCGCTGTTCTCGGAGTCGGCGGGCCGGGTGCTCGTGACCACAGCCCCCGAGCAGGTTGACCGGATCCGGACGCTGGCGGCCGACGCCGGTGTGCCGGTCACCACACTGGGTGCCACGGGCGGTGCCGCGCTGGCCGTTGCCGGCCTCCCCGACGTTGCCCTGTCCGATCTGCGCACGGCGTGGGAGGCAACCCTGCCGGGTCTCTTCGGCTGACCTGGGGCCTGCCCGTATCACAGGACGGCCACGTTGTGGCGATGTCATTGCGTAAAAGTGACTTTGCTGCATGGGGGAGCCGGCGGGATAGGTTCGCGGCATGTCGGAGGAGATCGACGACGGCGCGCTCCGAGCCGTGCTGGACTGGCAG
>DASYES010000882.1:0-3996 GCA_036498885.1 Pseudonocardia sp. | reverse complement strand
CGCAAGGGCGGCGGCACGGTGCCCGTGGAGCTGAGCATGCGCTCGGCGACCGACGGGCGGTTGCAGGCGATCGGGCGGGACATCACGGAGCGGCGCAGCGCCGAGGCGGAGCGCGAGCGCCTGCTGCGGCGCGAGCAGGAGACCAACCGTCAGTTGCAGCTGCTGCAGCGGGCCACCGCCGCCCTCTCCGCCGCGGCCACCCCGGCGCAGGTCGGGGCGGCCGTCGTCGAGCAGCTCAGCCAGCTGGTGGGTGGGCGTTCGGTGGCCGCGTGGAAGGTGCGCGGGGCCGGCGACCTCGAGGCGCTCGCCGTGGCGGACTGGCCGCCGGAGCTCGTCCGGAGGTGGAGCGAGCCGGGCACCGACGCTGCCGGGTCGGTGATCGACGCCGCCACCGGCCGCAGGCCACTCTGGCTGGACGGGGACGCCGCATGGGCCGGCCACGACCCCGGCCTGCGGGAGGAGCTGGGGCGGTTCGGCATCGACGCACTGGCCTGCCTGCCCCTGTCCACCGCCGGGCACTGTCTCGGCCTCGTCACCCTCGCTCTCCCACACGGACGCGTGCTGGGCGCCATCGAGCGGGCCACCGCCGAGTCCCTCGCCGGACAATGTGCCCAAGCCCTGTACCGCGCAGGCCTGCTGCACGCCGAACGGGTCGCGCGGCGGGCAGCCGAGGAGCTCAGCTCCATCGTGGCTGCGTTGTCGGGGGCCACCAGGCCCGCCGAGGTCGCCGACGTCGTTCTCGACCACGCGATCGGGCTCGGAGCCGAGTCGGCGGTACTCGTGCTGCACGAGGGGGCGCACCTGGTGCCGATCGCCGCGCGCGGGCCCGGGGCGATCGGATCGGCCGCGATGGCACTGGACGCACCCGACTCGCTCGCCACGACCGTCCGCACGGGCGTCGCGGTGTGGAGCGGCAGCCCGATCGCCGTTCCACTGGTGTTGTCGGATCGGACGATCGGGGCCGTCGGGCTGTGGCTCGCCCCGAAGGACGGCGCCGTCCCCGAGCTGCCCGCAGAGCAGCGCGGCGCCGTGCTCACCGTCGCCGGACAGTGCGCACAGGCGCTCGACCGGGCCCGCCTGCACCAGGCGGAGCACGAGGTCGCCGACGTCCTGCAGCGCAGCCTGCTCCCCCGCGAGCTGCCCGCGCTGGCCCGGCTGGCCGCCGCGGCGCAGTACATGCCCGCCGCCGAGCACTCCCTCTCCGGTGGCGACTGGTACGACATGCTCCCCCTCGACGGCACCCGTGTCGCGCTGGTCGTCGGCGACGTCGTGGGCCACGGCCCGGCCGCGGCGGCCGTCATGGGTCAGCTGCGCAGCGCGCTCGCCACGCAACTTCTCGACGGGCACTCCCCCGCCGCCGCCCTCGAACGGCTGGACCGGTTCGCCGAACGGGTCCCGGGCTCGGCCGGCAGTACCTGCGCATGCCTCACGTTCGACTGGGCCACCGGAGAGCTGCGCTGGGCATTGGCCGGGCACCCGCCCGTCCTGCTCGTCGACGACGCAGGTGCGCGGTTCCTCGACACCGGCGCCAGCGCGGTGCTCGGTGTCCGCGGGCGCCCGCCGTACCGGGAACGCAGCGCCATGGTGGCGCCCGGCGCCTCGGTGATCCTCTACACCGACGGCCTCGTCGAACGCCGAGACGAGGTGGTCGACGCCGGGCTCGACCGGTTGCAACAAGCCGCCGAGCGCCTCGCCGACCACGGCCCGGACGAGCTGGCGCGAGGACTGGTGGATGCCGTGCTGGGTGCGGAGGGCCCGGCCGACGACGTCGCGCTGCTCGTGGTGCGGGCCATTCCGGCACCGCTGCACAGGCGGCTGACGGCCACGGCCACCAGCATGAGCCCGCTCCGCCGCTCGGTGAGCGAGTGGGCCACCGCGGCCGGTCTCCCCGACGAGACCACCGAGGATCTCGAGCTCGCGGTCGGCGAGGCCGGCGCCAACGCCGCCGAGCACGCCTATCCGGAGGGCGGCGGCCACTTCGAGTACACCGTGGCCCGCGCCGACGACGGCGCTGTCGAGGTGCACGTGCACGACCACGGCCGCTGGCGGCCGGTCCCCGCCGACAACGGCCACCGCGGGCACGGCCTGCGGGTCATCGACGGCCTCGTCGAGGAGTTCGTGATCGACCGGGGGAACGGCGGCACCCACCTGAGCTTCCGGTTGCCCGCCGCGCCGCCGTCGGCCGCGCCGGGCCCCCTCCGGCACCCGGCGTGCTCCACCGCCCGGGCTCCCGAGCCGGCGAGCGTCGAGGAGCGGCACGGTCCCGACGGGGAGCGGGTGCTCGCCGTTCTCGGCGACGTCGACCTGGCCGGCCGGGAAGCGGTCGGGGAGGCCTTGGCCGTGGCCGCCGGGCTCACGGGCCCGCTCGTCGTCGACCTCACCGGCGTCGGGTACCTCAGCAGTGCGGGCGTCGCGCTGCTCGTCGAGGCGAGCGCGATCGCCGGTGAGTTGCTCTCGATCGTCGTGGCCCCCGGATCGGCGCCCGCCCGGGTGCTGGAGCTCACGGGGCTCGCCACCGCGCTGCCCGTGGTCACGGCGGCTCCGACGGGGTTGTGACCGGCACCGAGCACCCCCATCGCGCCCGCGAAGGCGTCAGCCGAGGCCCAGGATCAGGCGGCCGCAACGGTCGCCGATCATCATCGACGGCGCGTTCGTGTTTCCCGACGTGATGGCCGGCATGACCGCGGCGCTCGCCAGGCGCAGGCCCCTCACACCGCGCACGCGCAGCTGCGGATCGACCACCGCGTGCGCGTCCGTGCCCATGCGGCAGGTGCCGACCGCGTGGAAGTTGGACTCGGAGTACGTCCGCATCGCCGCGAGCACCTGCCGCTTCGTTCTGAGGTCCGCCGGTGGCACTGCACCGTCGTCGACCACCCAGCCGCGCAGCGCCGTCGCGTTGATCAGCTCGCGCGCCAGCTCGTAGCCCTCCAGCGCGGTATCGAGATCCTCGGACGTCTGCAGGAAGTTGGGCTGAATGATCGGCGGCGTCCGCGGATCGGTCGACCGCAGCCGGACGTAGCCGCGGCTCGTGGGATGCAGGTTCATGACGCCGATCGGCAGTGATTCAGGCGGATACGGGACCCGCGCCGAGCGGCTGTAATAGACCTGGAACTCGAACCGGGGCGCACCCGGCACTCTGCCCTCGCCGGTGAACACGTTGACGTCCATCGACGTGATGTGGCTCGGTGGCTCGGGGGTGCGGAGCCTCTTCGCGACCACGGAGATCAGGTGATCGTGCAGATTCTGGCCGACACCCGGAAGGTCCTCGACCACCGCGACGCCGAGCGGCTCCAGATCCGCCGCCGCGCCGATGCCGGAGAGCTGCAGCAGGTGCGCCGTGTTGATCGACCCCGCGCTGACGATCACCTCACGGTTCGCGGTGACGGCGATCTCGTGGCCGCCCGCGTCGATGAGGACACGCTCGATCGTCTTCCCGCGGTCGAACGCGAGGCGCGTGACGAGTGCGTCCGTCATCACCGTCAGGCGTGGATCGGTCAGGTACGGCGCCAGGAACGTGGTGAATGCGTCCTGCCGGATCCCGTTCACGACGTTGAGCTGCGTGTAGGCGACTCCGAACTGGCTCTCGCCGTTGTAGTCCGCGTTGAACGGATAACCGGCATCGATGGCCGCTTCCACGACGACGTGTGACAGGGCGTTCCGCCTCGGCAGCTCGCTCGACGGGCGGATCGGCCCGGTCAGTGCCGCAAGCGACGGAAGCACCCTGTCGTAGTCCCAGCCCGGGCAGCCGCCTGCTGCCCAGCCGTCGTAGTCGGCGGGGTTGCCGCGGACCCAGACCATCCCGTTGACCGAGCTGCTGCCGCCCTCCAACCTGCCGCAGGCGAACGACTGCCGCCTTCCCAGCAGCGCCGGCTGCGGCTCCGACTCGAACGGCCAGTCGGCCGTGGAGCCCGGCGCCGTCAGACTCTCCGACCTCGTGAAGTCCCGCACATCGGGCCGGTCGTTGGAGCCGCCCGCCTCGATCAGCAGGACGCTGGC
>DASYES010000881.1:0-4351 GCA_036498885.1 Pseudonocardia sp. | reverse complement strand
GGCACCGACCTGCGGTTGCGGCTGGTCGAGCAGCGCACCTTCCGCAACGGCACCGTCTACCTGCGTTACCAGAGAACCGGCGCATGGAGCCCGTGTGATCGGAGGACGGCGCAGATCGCCGTCGAGCGCGCCTGACCCTCGACAGCACCTTCGGCATGGGGAGGCAGGACCATGGCGGTCGCGGAGAGCGTGGACGCGGGCACGGCGGCGGAGGAGGCACGCCGGGTGGTGGCCGCGAACGCCTACATGACGCTGGCCACCGCCGACGGCGACGGCGACGGCCGGCCGTGGGCCACCCCGGTGTGGTTCGCGGCCCGCGGCTGTGCGGACTTCGTCCGGGTGTCGCGCCCGGGGGCCCGCCACTCCGCCAACATCGCCTGCCGGCCCGAGGTCGGCATCGTCGTCTTCGACTCCACGGTGGCGGGCGGGGCGGCGGCGGTCTACGTCGAGGCCGAGGCCGAGGAGGTCGGCGACGACGACCGCGCCCACGCGCTCGCCGTCGTCAACGGGCGCGCGTGGGAGCACGGCATCGGCTCGTGGAGCGGACCCGACGTCACGGGGGCGGCGCAGTTCCGGCTCGACCGGGCCCGGGCGTCGCGGGTCTACGTCCTCGACGAGCACGACGGGCGGGTCGAGGTGGGCGGCCCCTCACTCAGACGTCCACGAGCAGGGTGAACGGCCCGTCGTTCACCGACTCGACCTCCATCATGGCGCCGAACACCCCCGTGGCAACGGTGGCGCCGCGCTCGCGCAGCGCAGCCACCACCGCCTCGACCAATGGCTCGGCCTGCTCCGGCGGGGCGGCAGCAGACCAGGACGGTCTCCGTCCCTTGCGCGTGTCGCCGTACAGCGTGAACTGGCTGACCACCAGCAGCGGCGCGTCCAGCTCGGCGCACGACCGCTCGTCCGCGAGGATGCGCAGCTCGTGCAGCTTGCGGGCCATGACGGGCGCGGCGTCGGGGCCGTCGGCACGGGCCACGCCGAGCAGCACCAGCAGCCCCGGCCCGTCGATCCGGCCGACGACCTCCCCGTCCACGCGTACCTCGGCCCGGCTCACCCGCGCGGCCACCGCCCTCACCGAGCTTCCTCCCGGGCGGGCACCAGCACGCCGTGTCGCACGAACTCCCGCACGGCGGGGAGCGTTGCGGTGACCAGCTCGTCGGTGGGCCGGTCGTGGGCGAACGACAGCAGCTCCAGAAGCTCGCTCAGGGGCAGTACTCCTTGGCACCCCGCCAGCAGCGCGGCGGCGGGACCGTCCACCTCGTGGCGCCACCGCGGGCCGTCCCGCCGGGCCACGGCGGAGCCGACCTCCATCCAGCCTTCCGCGCCGGGCTCGGCGTAGGTCTCCAACAGCACCGACGGCGCGACGGTCAGCCGCGACGCCAGCAGCGCCGCGTCGCCGCTGTGCTCACGCAGCCAGTCCACCCGGTCCAGCCAGCCCTCGACCTCCGGTCCGAGCGGGTCGTCCACGTCGCCGGGAAGGTCCTCGAACACCACAACGGGATCGCCGCCGGAACGGTCGCCGCCCGGGCGGCGCAACGTGATGAAGCCGAAGCCGACGGCCTCCACCCGCTCGCGCTCCAGCCAGTCCAGCCACGCACCGGCCTCCTCGCGGGCTGCGGGTGAGGTGAGATCGATCCCCGAGTCGCGCTGCCACGTGCCGACGTGCAGGGCCGGATCGGCCACCTCGCGCTGCACGACCCAGGCGTCGATCCCGCCGGGCAGCCACGACCGCACCCGCTCGGGCCAGTCCTCGCCGCGGACGTGCAGCCACGAGCCGAGCAGCTGCGCCACGCCGCCGGGTTCGAGGTGCTCGGGCAAGGACCGGATCAGCGCGGCGAGCGCGGCGTCACCGTCCTGCCCGGAGTCGCGGTAGACATAGTCCACGCGTGCCGGACCGGGGACGAATGGCGGGTTGGAGACGATCTGGTCGAACCGGCGCCCGGCCACCGGCTCCAGCCACGGCCCGTCCACGAGCTCGACGTCGAGGGCGTTGAGGGTGAAGGTGGCGCGGGCCATCGCGAGTGCGCGCGGCGCGACGTCGGTGCCGGTGACGCTGCGGGCGTGCCGGGTGGCGTGCAGAGCCTGCACCCCGCATCCGGTGCCGAGGTCGAGCAGCGACCCCACGGGGCGACGGGCGGTCGCCGCGGCGAGCGTCAATGACGCGGCACCCACCCCGGTGACGTGGTCGCGCTCCTGGCGTCGCTGGTCGAGGTCGGAGAACACCCACCAGTCGCCGTCGGTGTCGCCGTAGGGGCGCAGGTCGAGCTCAGCCGCCCAGCCGCCCGATGCCTCCCGGAGCAGCCCGGCGGCGGCCGCGTCGCCAGGCATGAGCGGGGCGAGCGCGGCGGCGACGGCCGCGTCCGGCTCGACCGCGCCGAGCAGCAGCAGCCGCACGAGCACGCCGAGCTCCCCGCCGTCGCGGGTCGCGCGGAAGGCGGGCTCCACCTCTCCCCGGCCGAGCGCGGCATGCGCCGCGGTCCCGAGCAGTGCCCGGACGCCGTCGGTGGTGTAGCCGGTGCGGAGCAGTGCGGTGCGCAGTGCGTCGGCGGTGGCGGGTGAGAGATGGGGCAGCACGGTTGAGATCCTCCCAGCCGCCGTCCCGGCGCTACTCTTCCGCCGTGCCCATCTGCCTGAGCCAGGACGCCGACGCCGACGCACTGCTCGACCGGGACCCGTTCGCGCTGCTGGTCGGCATGCTGCTCGACCAGCAGTTCCCGATGGAGCGTGCCTTCGCCGGCCCGGCGCTGCTCGCGCAGCGCCTCGGCCGCACCGAGCTCGACCCGCGCGAGCTCGCTTCCTACGACCCTGCCGCACTGGTCGAGGTCTTCCGGGGGCCGCCCGCGGTGCACCGTTACCCGGGGTCGATGGCCGGGCGCGTGCAGGCACTGGCCGCCGCGGTGGTCGACCAGTACGACGGCGACGTCACCCTCATGTGGCGTGACGTCGCCGACGGCCACGAGCTGTTCGGCAGGATCGCCGCCCTGCCCGGGTTCGGCAAGCAGAAGGCACAGATCTTCACCGCGCTGCTCGGCAAGCAGCGCGGGGTGACGCCGCCGGGATGGCGGGAGGCGGCCGGTGGCTACGGCGAGGACGGCTCGTACCGCTCGGTCGCCGACGTCGTCGACGCCGCCTCCCTCGTCCGGGTCCGCGAGTTCAAGCAGGCGGCGAAGGCCGCCGCAAAGGGGAGAGTGGCTCCGGCGAAGGGCTGACCGCGGGGCACTAACATCGAATCGTGCACCAGGTGCCCCCTGCGCTCCGCGACACCCGCGTGGTCGACCCCGACCAGGTGTGCGATGCCGCGGCCGTGCTCGCCGACGGTGAGCAGCTGCAGCATTCCGCGGCCGTCCTCGACGCGCTCGGCGACGTGCACCGGCTGAGCATCCTGCTCGCATTGCACCACGCAGGCGACCTCTGCGTGTCCGATCTGGCCTTCGCCGTCGGGATGAGCGACAGCTCCGTTTCCCATGCGCTGCGGTTGCTGCGGGCGCACGGGATGGTCACCGCGCACCGTCAGGGCAGGCTCGTCCGATACCGCGTGGTCGGTGAGCTCACCACACGGCTGCTCGACGTCGTGTCGGACGGTGTGGTGGGCGATGTCGAGCTGCACGCGCACAGCGGAGCGGGCACGCATCTGGACGCAGTGCGCGCCGTCAGCGACTGACCGGCCGCACCCGGCTGGACGGCGGCGCGGGTCAACAGGCGCGCCGATCGCGTGAGTGGCACGATGGCCCGTGGAGGCGGACGAAGGGCCAGCGGCCGGGCCACCGCTCAGTGTCAGCATCGCCGGGTGCCGGCGCCGTCTCGGCCAATGAGGGAGTTCCCGTGGCAGATCCGCACCGCGCGGTGGAGCCGGTCCTGATCACCGACGCCGCTCTCTCCTACGAGGAGGAGCTGGCCACCCGCAAACGTCGCTACAAGATCATGATGGGGATGCGCATCCCGTTCATGGTGCTGGCCGCCGTCTTCTACCAGATTCCGTGGCTCGCGGTCACGCTGCTCGTGCTGTCGATCCCGTTGCCCTGGATCGCCGTCCTGATCGCCAACGACCGCCTGCCCAGGAAGACGGAAGCCGTCAACAGGTACAAGGCCGAACGGACCCAGGTCGAGCCGCGTGACCACCCGGTCATCGAGGGCTGACCGCCGTCGGCGGACGGGCGCCGTTGTGGCGCACTGCGGCCGCGCCGGCCACGCAGCCCGCTCGTAGGCACTCGCCGGGGTCCGCGCCTCCCAGCCACGCGACGAGCAGCCCGGCGTCGAACGCGTCGCCTGCCCCTGTCGGATCGACCGCGTCCACCGGCTGTGCCGGTGCGTCCCAGCGGCCGGCGTCGTCGATCCAGCAGGCCCCGCG
>DASYES010000880.1:0-4551 GCA_036498885.1 Pseudonocardia sp. | reverse complement strand
AACATGCCGCCGGGGTGCCCGTTCACCCCGCGCTGCCCGCTGGCCGTGGCCATCTGCGACGAGGTCGAGCCGGAGCTGGAGCTCACCACGGGGCCTGGCCACCTCGCTGCCTGTCACCGCTCCGACGCGCTCGTCGGCGCGAGCCCCGGCGACGTGTTCGAGACCGACGTGGTCGACACGGAGGCGCTCGCGCACTTCGTGAACGAGGACGAGGGGCAGGCATGAGTGCGCCGGCGATAGACCACAGTGGTTCGTCCGCTGCCGGTTCCGAGCCGATCCTGTCGGCCCGCAACCTGGTCAAGCACTTCCCGATCCGTTCGACGGGTCTCGTCCGGCGCCAGGTCGGCACGGTGCACGCCGTGTGCGACGTGTCGTTCGACCTCGGCCGTGGCGAGACGCTCGGGCTGGTCGGCGAGTCGGGCTGCGGCAAGTCGACCACGGCACGGCTGGTGCTGAATCTCATCGAGGCCACGTCGGGCGAGGTGCTCTACGACGGCACCAACCTCACCGCGCTGCCGTCGAAGAAGATGCGCGAGCTGCGCCAGGACCTGCAGATCGTGTTCCAGGACCCCTACGCGTCGCTCGATCCGCGGATGCCGGTGAACGAGATCGTGGCCGAGCCGCTGCGCATCCACAACCGGTACGACCGGGGCGGACGCACCGCGGTGCAGGACCTGTTGCGCACCGTCGGGCTCAAGCCCGAGCACGGCAACCGGTTCCCGCACGAGTTCTCCGGCGGACAGCGCCAGCGGATCGGGGTGGCCAGGGCGCTCGCCCTGCGGCCCAAGGTGCTCGTGCTCGACGAGCCGGTGTCCGCGCTCGACGTCTCGATCCAGGCGGGCGTGCTCAACCTGCTCGACGAGCTTCAGGCCGAGCTGGGCCTGTCCTACCTGTTCGTCTCGCACGACCTGTCGGTGGTTCGCCACATCGCCAACCGGATCGCCGTCATGTACCTGGGGCGGATCGTGGAGACGGGCACGGCGAGCGAGCTGTTCGAGGGCCCCGCACACCCCTACACCCAGGCGCTCATCTCGGCGATCCCGCTGCCCGACCCGCGCAAGCAGCGGGCCAGGGAGCGGATCACGGTGGTCGGCGACGTGCCCAGTCCGGCCGACCCGCCCAGCGGGTGCCGGTTCCGCACGCGCTGCCCGAAGTTCGCCGCCGAGCTGAGCGACGCCGAGCGCAGCCGGTGTGTGGACGAGATCCCGCAGTTGGTGGACCGCGGCCAGGGCCACCCGGCGGCGTGCCACTACGCGGAGCGCAAGAGCCTGATCTGACGTGGGAGCGAGCGTTCGGCAGGCGGCGGTGCCCGGCGGGCGGCGTGATCAGCGCGCCGCCGGGGCCGCCCGTAGAGTGCGCTCGTGACGCTCGTTCCCCGGCGCCGGCTGCTGCTGGTGCACGCCCACCCGGATGACGAGACGCTTGCCACCGGCGGCACGATCGCGCACTACGCCGCCGAGGCGGACACCTCGGTCACCGTGGTGACCTGCACTCTCGGCGAGCAGGGCGAGGTGATCCCGCCGGGGCTCGCGCTGCTCGCCCCCGACGAGGCCGACCAGCTCGGCGGCTACCGGATCGGTGAGCTCGCCGGCGCCTGCGCCGCACTCGGGGTGCGGGACCACCGCTTCCTCGGCGGCGTGGGGCGCTGGCGTGACTCGGGCATGGCGCTCGCCGGCCACGGCGTCCGCGCCGCCACGCCGGAGCACCTGCATCCGCGCGCGTTCGCTCGTCCGGAGGCGTTCGGCGAACAGGTGGACGCGCTGGTCGCAGTGCTGGACGAGGTGCGCCCCCAGGTGGTGGTGACCTACGCGGCCGACGGCGGCTACGGCCACCCCGACCACGTCCGCGCCCACGAGATCACCGTGGCCGCGGTGGCGCGCGTGCCGGCCACGATGTACTTCAGCGTGATCGCCCGCTCCACACTCGACGCCGGGCTGGCAGCACTCGCCACGGCCACCGGGCTGCCGTTCCGCTTGCCGGTGCCCGACGAGTTGCCCAGCGTGCCGGACAAGGTGATCAGCGCGCGCATCGACGTCAGCGGGCAGCGCCGGGCAAGAATCGCGGCCATGCAGGCGCACGCCACCCAGATCGCGCTCTGGGAGAGCGGCGACGTCGTCGCGCTCGCCATGAGCAACCTCGTTGCCCAGCCGCTGCTCGACGTGGAGGAGTACGTGGCGGCCGACGATGCGGGCGGGCCCGCGGAGCACCTGATCGAGGACCTCTTCGACGACGATGCCGGTGCGGGCGACGGGGCAGGCGACGCCGATGAGTGAGCCCGTGACGCCCGAGCCGCCCACGACGTCCGACGGCGCTGTGCTCGGGCTGCTCGTCGTCGACGGCGTGTTGCTCGGCGCGTTGGGATTGGTGCTCGCGCCGCTCTACGCAGGCGGTGTGCCGGTGCCGGTGGGCGTGGTGCTCTCGGTGCTGATCGTGCCGTGGCTCGTGTTCCGGGCTGCCGAGGTCGACCCGCGGCCGTCACGGGCGGGGGCACCACTGCTGGCGTGGGTGGTCACCGTCGCGGTGCTCGGTCTGACCGGGCCGGGCGGTGATGTGATGCTGCCCGCCACGTGGCAGTCGCTCCTGCTGGTCGTCGGTGGTATCGGGGCGGGGCTGTGGGCCCTGCGCAGCGTGCTCAACTCGGAGCACCGGAGGGACGGTGGCTGAGGCGATCCCCGACTCGGCGATCGTCGCGGTGCTGCGGCCGTTCGTGCGCGCGACCCGTCCGGTGCTCAGCGGCCTGCGCGAGTCCGACCCGTTCGATCTGCGGGCGCGCGTGCTGTCCTCCGACAACGGCGAGCGGGGTCTGGGGGAGAAGCTGCTCGACATGGTGGCCGCCGTCGAGGTGCCCGGCACCGCGGCGTGGGCGGCGATGGACGTTCCCGCCCGCTCGCGCTGGTGGGTGCACCGCGTCGGCCGATTCACCACTCTGGTCGCCGCTGTGCCCGGGCTGGGCGGCGCGTGGCTGAGCCGGCTGCCCCTGTCGAAGGTGCTCGGCGCCGCAGGGCAGGGGCTGCTGCTCGTCGCGATCGCGGGTGAGCACGGCGTGCACGACGAGGAAGAGCTCGTGAAGCTGCTTGGCGGGGTGATGTTCCAGCGCGAGCTCACCGTGCAGCCGCCGAGCAAGGCGGATGACGTGGCTGCCGACGCCCGCGCCGCCGAGCTGACCGGCGATCTCGACGAACCCGGGCGACCGCCCACGATGAGGCGCGTGGCGAACGCGGTGTGGCGGCTCGGGCGCGCTCTGCTGGCGGTGGAGGACGAGCTGGACAAGCGCCCGCACGGGAACTTCCTGCACGAGGGCCTTGGAATGCTGCCGGTGGTCGGTGCGGTGGGGAAGTACCTCGGTGAGTGGTCGGGGCTCAAGCGCGCGGCGCGTGAGGCGGAGAAGCGCCTGCAGAACCGGTGACCGGGCGGCCTCAGCCTGCCGGGGGCACGAGGTAGCGGTACTGGTGGTGCTCCACGTAGCCGAGCCGGTCGTAGAGCGCCATCGCCCCCGTGTTGTGCAGCGCCACCTGCAGCACCGCCCAGCGCGCGCCGTACCCGCGGCCCCACTCCGCCGCCGAGGCGAGCAACACCGTCGCGAGCCCCTGCCGCCGCGCCGCCGGGGCCACCTCCAGCACGGACACGTGCAGGTGGTCCTCCACCACGGTCGCCCGCACCGACCCGATGACCGTCCCGTCCGGGCCGGTGATCTGGCCGAACGCGGTGCGCGGGTGGCCGCCCGGGTCCAGGACGTGCCGCTGCGCAGCCGTCGGGAGAGCGCCGAGCCCCAGCTGCCACCATCCGTCGGAGGGGCGCTCGGGCAGCTCCACGCGCGGGTCGTGGGTGCCCTGCAGCGGCGCTACCAGCACCGCGACCTCCGCGCCCCTCGCGTGCGCCACGTCGAGCCCCCAGCCCTCGGCCGCCACCGCCTTGTCCCAGGGCGAGCCCACCGGGACCTGCACGCGTGCCCGGATCCCGTGCTCGCGGGCGAAAGCGCGCACGGCGTCGAGCGCCGCCGGGACGGGCATCCCCGGGTCCCCGATCGCGAGTCCGCCGTTGGCCCGGCCGGTGAAGCCGTCCGCGGCCCGCAGTCGCCACGCGCCGAGCGGCCGGTCCACCACGGCGGGCCAGGCGTCGGCGCAGAGGGCCTCGAGCCGTGTCACCGCGGCAAGAGGAGCCCGTCGCGGTGGCGCGGGCGGCACGGCGCGCACGGCGACGACGGCGGCGCGGTCGACGCGGACCGGGCCTCGCCGGGTCTCTACCAGCACCGCGCCCGTTGTGTCCGCACGGAGCTCGCCGACGGCGTCGGTGTAGAGCGGCCTGCCGTCGCGATCGCCGATCCGGTACCGCAGCGCCACCCGCCGGCCGATGAGCTCGCTCGCTATCTCCACCAGCGCCATCTGTCCAGGATCCCGTGCCGATACGAGCCTCGTCACACTCCCCCGACTCCCGCTCGAAACGGCAGGCGGGACATACTGGGACCCATCTGAACGCCCGAGTGGAGGACCACCCGTGACCTACGTGATCGCCGAGCCCTGCGTCGACCTACTGGACAAGGCGTGCATCGAG
>DASYES010000879.1:0-3022 GCA_036498885.1 Pseudonocardia sp. | reverse complement strand
CGGGTGCACCTGGCGGGCGACGCGCGCACGTCATGCCACCGTTCGCGGCGACCGGCGCCAACACCGGCATCGCCGACGCGTACAACCTGGGCTGGAAGCTCGCGGCCGTGCTGACGGGCGCCGCGGCATCGCCGCCGAGCGCAGGTCGGGCGAGCGCCTGCTCGACTGGTCCGCCGCGAACCACCCGGCGGGGCGCCGCTCGGCGTCGTAGCTGTCGAGAAGACCTGGTGCCGCGGCACCGCTCAGCACGGCCGCGAGCTTCCAGCCCAGGTTGTGCGCGTCGGCGATGCCGGTGTTGGCGCCGGTCGCCGCGAACGGCGGCATGACGTGCGCGGCGTCGCCCGCCAGGTGCACCCGGCCGGCCGAGTAGCGGTCGGCGACGAGCATCTCCGGCTGCCAGGCCAGCACGCTGAGAACCTCGAGATCGGCGGCGGGCACGCCGAGTGCGGTCCGCAACACGGCCGGCCAGTCCCGCTCGGTCCCGCTCTCGGCCATGAACACCCAGCGGGAACGCCCGTCGACGGAGGCGAGACCGCCGGGGGCGTCCGGGTGCTCGATCTGACAGAGGTTGAACTCCCGTCCGCGCACGACGTCGGCGAGGTCCGCGCGGAAGTAGACGTTCACCGCGGGCCCGCTGATCGCCCCACGGCCGGAGCGGCCGATCCCGAGCGCGGGGCGAACCGGGCTGCGTGCGCCGTCCGCCGCGACGAGGAACGACGCCTGCAGCTGCTCGTGCCGGTCACCCGCCCGGTCGTGGAGCTCGGCGACCACACCGTCCGGCCCGGATGTGAAGCCGGTCAGCTCCGTGCTGAACCGGACGTCGGCCCCGGCCTCGGCCGCCGCACGACGCAGCACCGGTTCGAGGACGTCCTGGGCCACGAGACACGGCAGCTCGGGACCGGGCTCCACGAACGTCCCGTCGGGAGCGGACGGCAGCCAGAGCGGCAGCTGCTCGGACTCCGCGAGCGTTCGCCCCGCGGCCATGTGGTGGTGCTCGGCCAGGTCGCGGGCGGCCTCGTGCACGAGGCAGGCGATGCCGAGCTCGCGGAACACCTCCATCGTCCGCATGTGGAACCGGCGGGCCTTGGGTTGCGGCGACGTTGTGGCCCGCTTCTCCACCAGCGTCACATCGACGCGGTGGTGGCGCAGTACGAGGGCTGTCGTCAACCCGACCAGCCCGCCCCCGACGACCAGCACGCGTGTACTTAGTACATTCACGGTGTACGTAGTACACGACGGCTAGGATCCCGGCAATGTCCTCGTCGACCGATCCGAGTCAGGCACCGGGCGGGCTGGTGTGGTTCGACGAGCCTCCGCCGCCGCGCGCCACGGAGCACCTCAGTCGCGAGAAGGTCGTGGCGGCGGCGATCGCCGTCGCGGACGCCGAGGTGCGTGGCGACGTCACGATGCGCGCGGTCGCGGGCCGCCTCGGCGTGCGCAGTCCGATGGCCCTGTACCGGTACGTGGGCAGCAAGGACGGGCTGGTCGACCTCATGGTCGATGAGGTGTACGGCGAGATCGACGTGCCTGCGGCCGATGACTGGCGGGAGTGTCTGCGTGGCCTGGGGTGCTCGACGTGGGAGGCCGTGCAGCGGCATCCCTGGTTCGCCCGGCTCGCCTTCAGCCGTCCGCCGCTCGGGCCGCGCGCTCTCGCCACGTACGACGCGGCGCTCGCCGGGCTCGTCGGGCTTCGCCTGGACGCTGCGACCCGCATGGGATTCATCGACACGGTGCTCGGCCAGGCGCTGGCGTCCGGGCTCGCGCTGCGCGAGGAGCGGGCCATGCGCGAGCGCGTCGGCCTGCTCACCGACGAGCAGCTCGGCGCGGCCGCTCGTCCCTACCTGGAGCGGATCACGGCCGAGGGCCGCTACCCGCACTTCATCGAGTGGGCCAACGACCCCGGCCGGTTCCGGTCGCCGCCCAACTCCTTCGAGCAGGTGCTGGAGTGGCTCCTCGACGGCCTCGCCCGCCTCGCCGACGATCGCGTCTGACGCGCGGACGGTCCCGTTCGTCCGCGCCTGCGCAAGCGTTGATGCCGAGCTGTGACCGAAGCAGCAACCATGATCACACCGGTGCAACGCAGGGCGCGGTGGTGCCGATGGATCGGTGGCGGCCACGGCAGGGCGCAACGTGATGTGTGGAGGCGATGGTGCAACACCTGGTGGCGACCCGGTTGCTGCAGAACCCGCTGGGCCAGCCGGCGGCGCCCGGGACCCGCGGCGACATCGTCCGGGTCAGCGACGGGCGGGCTTCGGTGTACCTGCTCCCGCACGAGTACGAGGCCGCCGACGACCGCTCGCTGCGGTGGCTGCTGGCCCAGAAGTCCACCCGCGCCTCGTAATCGCTCGGACCGCCTTGTCCGTATGCGGCCCCGGGCTCCGACGATCGACGGTTGACATAGTGACGCGAGCAGCCGATAAGTGACGAGCGGGACAGGTCGGATGAATTGTGATCGCCTCTCGACGAGATTTGTGCGTACCGGCTGACCAACCTGGTCAATCCCAAGGTCGCGGTGTTCACGTTCCCGCCGGTCGGGTCGAGCACGGTTCCTCGTGGCAGGAGCCGCTGGTGGTGGTCGAGGGATTGATCGTGACGGCCGATATCCGGTCGACGCCGGAACACATTCCGCGCGGTTCGTGCAGTTGGTCGAGAATGCGTGGTCGAAGCGGGTCGACGATCAGCGACAATCGGGTATTTGCACCCGGCGAGTAGGGACCTTCGCCTCTGCTCGTTTCCCACCGATCCAGCGAGTCTCGACATGCCGGAGGGAACGCAGCACCCGCCAGCCGACGGTCGGTCGCCTCAGCGTCTCTGCCGGAACGGCGCGGGATGCGTCACGCGCTGCGAGACGTGACGGACGGCCCGCAGCGGACCTCCGACGGGCCCGGGGGCGGTGCTTCGTGTTGGGGAGCGACGGAGCGCGGCCCCCGGGCGCCTGGCGTTTCGGTCCACGTCCGGACGACCACTACGTCAGAAGGAGATCGGCGACGTCCCTGCGCCGTGTCGCCGGTACGGGCCATCC
>DASYES010000878.1:0-3922 GCA_036498885.1 Pseudonocardia sp. | reverse complement strand
AGGGGCCATCTCGCGGCTACACGCTTGTGTGGCGTACTGTCCGTGCGGCCAGCCAGTCGTTCGCGCGTACAGGGGGAAGCGGTGGCGTCACCCGGATTCGACCCTGCGGATCTGACTGCACGGGCCCGCATCAGGGACGCCGCCTTGCTGCAGTTCGGTGAGCACGGGTTCGACCGGGCCACGATCCGAGGGATCGCCGAGACGGCAGGCGTGTCGTCCGGGCTGGTACGCCACCACTTCGGCTCGAAGCAGGCCCTGCGCGACGCCTGCGACGCGCATTTGGCCGCGGTGATCCGCCGGCTCAACGACGAGGTCCGGGCCGACTCCGCGACCAGCCGCGTCAACCACGTGGCCGTCGCCCGCGCCGCGATGGGGCCGTACCAGCGCTACGTGGGGCGCGCCCTGGCCGAGGGCTCTGCCACGGCGTTGTTCGACGTGATGGTCGAACTGAGCGAGCAATGGCTGGCGGACGCCGACGTCGCGCGGCCCGATCCACCCGGTGT
The DNA here is from genome assembly GCA_036498885.1 of Pseudonocardia sp. GTDB lineage: Bacteria > Actinomycetota > Actinomycetes > Mycobacteriales > Pseudonocardiaceae > Pseudonocardia. Next base: position 3,419 of record DASYES010000878.1, on the reverse strand, counting down.
CGATCGCCGCACGCGCGCCGCGGTGATCACCGCGATGGCGCTGGCCGTCCCCGTCCTGCACGAGCACCTGTCGCGCGTCATGGGCGTCGAGTTGTTCAGCCCGGAAGGCGACCTGCTGCTCGCGCGCACGCTGATCGACATCTATTCCCACGCCATGCTGAGCACGGAGGACGCGGCCACGGTGCTGGCCGGTCTCCCGGGAATTCAGCCCGCGCCGGACAGGCCCGCGGAGCGCGACCGCGGTTGACACCGTCCCCGCCGTCCGCACATCGCCTCAGAGCGACCACCACAGCCAAGGGGGGCACGTGGAAAGGATCATCCGGACCTTCGAGGAACTGGGCCGCGACGACGTGGACGTCGCCGGGGGCAAGGGCGCGAACCTCGGCGAGCTCACACGGGCCGGCCTACCCGTGCCGCCGGGGTTCGTGCTGACCACGGCGGCATACCGCGAGTTCGTCGCGTCGAGCGGGATCGGTGACGAGGTGCTCACGCTCGCCGCGCTGCCGCCGGACGCGGAGCCGGGAGCGTACGAGGCGCCGTCGGCGCGCATCCGCGAGCTGTTCCGCTCGGCGGCGGTGCCCGACGCGGTGGCGAAGGAGGTGCTCGACGCCCGGATGCTGCTCGGTGACACCCCGGTCGCCGTCCGCTCGTCGGCCACCGCCGAGGACCTCGAGGGCGCGAGCTTCGCCGGCCAGCAGGACACCTACCTCAACGTGCGCGGCACCGACGCGCTCCTGGCCGCCGTCCGCGACTGTTGGGCATCGCTCTGGACCGCGCGGGCGATGGCCTACCGGGCCCGCCAAGGCATCGACCCGTCCGCCGTGGCCCTCGCCGTCGTCGTGCAGCGGATGGTCGACGCCGACGCGGCAGGTGTCATGTTCACGGCCAACCCCACGAACGGACGGCGCGAGGAGACGGTGGTCTCGGCCGCGTGGGGCCTCGGTGAGTCCGTCGTCAGCGGATCGGTGACCACCGACGACGTCATCGTGGAGATGCCGGGCGGGCGCGTGCGCTCCCGCACCACCGCGGAGAAGGCGGTGATGACCGTCGCCACCGAGCAGGGCACCGAGGAGCACGCCGTGCCGGCGGCGCAGCGCGCCCGCCAGGTGCTCGACGACGACGGTGCCGGCGCCCTGGCCCGGCTGGGGGCTCGGATCCAGGACCATTTCGGCGCGCCGCAGGACGTCGAGTGGGCGCGGGCGGGCAGCGAGGTCTGGATCGTGCAGGCCCGGCCGATCACGGCGCTCCCGGAGCCGGAGGCCGACGCCCCCACCGACTGGTCGGTGCCGGATCCCACGATCGCCTACTACATGCGTGCGAGCATCGTCGAGCAGCTGCCCGACCCGCTCTCGCCGCTCTTCGCCGACCTCGTCGACTCCTCGGTCACCCGATCCCTGCAGGCCCTCTTCCGCGAGCTCCTCGGAGAGGACGTGGTGCGCGCAGGCGACCTCAGCCTGCCCACCGTCAACGGCTACGCCTACTACCGGTACTCCCGCGCGGGGCTCACGCGGATCATGCTGCGCAGCCCGGTAGCCCTCAAGCTACTGACGACGCCCGGAAACAAGGGTGCGCAAGCGCGGTGGCGCACGTACTCGCACCCGCGCTACCAGCAGGTCGTCGAGCGCTGGACAGCGCGGCCGCTGGACGGGCTCACCGTGCCCGAGCTCCTGTCGGGAGTCATCGAGCTGCTCGACGCCGGCACGGAGTACTACACGGCGGTGCAGACGATCATCCCGATCGCCGCCAGCAGCGAGGTGATCTTCACGCAGTTCTACGAGCGGCTGGTCCGCCGGGCCGGGGACCCACCTGCCGCGACGTTCCTGCTGGGCTTCGACAGCGCGCCGATCCAGGCGGAGAAGTCGCTCTACGACCTCGGGAAGTGGGTCCGCGAGCACCCCGGCCTCGCGGAGTACCTGCGCACGGCGGCGTCCCCGGAGGTGGCCGGTCTGCTCGACGGCGGCGGAACACCCCCCGGCGTCGAAACGGCCACCTGGCAGGACTGGCGAGGCCGGTTCCGGGCGCACCTCGACCGCTACGGGCACACCGTCTACAACCTCGACTTCCGCAACGCCGTACCGGCCGACGACCCCGCCCCGCTGCTGGACGCGCTCCGCTTCTACCTGGGCCGGTTCGATTCGCCGTCGACCGACGCGCCGAGCGGCGGTGGCCCCGACCCGTACGAACGGCAGCGCCGTGCCGGCGCGCGCCGTGAGGAGGCGACAGCGGCCGTTCTCGCGCGGCTGGACGCGCCGCGGCGCGCCACGTTCACCCGGCTGCTCCGGTGGGCGCAGGGCATCGCCCCGGTCCGTGAGGACGCGCTCGCCGACATCGGTCTGGCCTGGCCGCAGCTGCGCCGGATGCTGCGCGAGCTGGGCGACAGGCTCGTGGCGGCCGGCACGATCGACCGCGCCGACGACGTGTTCTGGCTCCATCGCGACGAGGTGCTCGGCGAGGCCGCACGGCGCGGCGAGGCCGTCGAGGAGCGCAAGGCCCTCTGGCGGGGACAGCGGCGGGTCACACCGCCGCAGCTCCTGCCGGAGGGCAGCTCGTGGGAGCGCTGGGAGAGCTTCATGCCGGCGAAGCCGGGCGACCAGCCGGGACCGGTCCTGCGCGGCACCGGCGCCAGCGCGGGGCAGGTGACGGCCCCGGCTCGCGTGCTCGGCGGCCCGGAGGACTTCAGCCGGATGAGGCCAGGGGACGTCCTCGTCGCGAGCATCACCACCCCGGCCTGGACGTCGCTGTTCGCCATGGCGTCCGGCGTCGTCACCGACGTCGGCGGACCGCTGTCCCACAGCTCGATCGTGGCTCGCGAGTACGGCATTCCCGCCGTGCTCGGCACCGGCGTGGCCACCCGGCGCATCACGGACGGCGCGCGGATCCGCGTCGACGGCGACGCGGGCACGGTGACCCTGCTCGACGAGGCCGGGGACGAGGCAACACAGCCCACGGGCAACGGACCGGCGTCCCTGCGGGGACCCGCGCTCGCCGCAGCTGCACTGGCGGGCGTGGCGGCGCTGGCCCTCGCCCGCCGCCGACGCCGGCGGCGCCGCTGAGCCCGGCCGCACGACCGCATACGACACTGCCGTCACCGCACACACGTCGTGTGTGCGGTGACGGCAGGTGTGAGCCGCCTGACGTCGTGCGGGACGCGGTGGGGCCGGACACGTTGAGCTGACCCGTATTGCGGCGCTATGTAGCGTGCTCCAATGGCCAGGGCCACCCGGGCGATTCTGCTCGCCACGCTCCATCGCCACCTTCCCGAGATGGCCGATCACATCTTCGAGGCAACGCTTGCGGCGGTTCCGGCATGTGCCGAGTTCGACGAGGACCTGCGGTGCCCCACGGGCCTGACCGTGCAGAGCTTCATCGAGCACCTGGAGGGGAAGCGCAACGAGCTCAACCACGCGCTCATCGAATAC
>DASYES010000877.1:0-3749 GCA_036498885.1 Pseudonocardia sp. | reverse complement strand
CTGGCCGCGGCACGTGAGCGGCCCGTCAGGATCCCCGCCGCCCACGACGCCCGGCTCGCGGCCGTCACCGCGATCCTCGAGGCCGACCCGTCGGACTCCCGCAGCCTCGAAGCCCTCGGGCGTGAGGTCGGTGCGAGCGGGCGGACGCTGACCAGGCTGTTCCGCCAGGACGTGGGGATGAGCTTCCCGCAGTGGCGTACCCAGCTGCGGCTCTACCAGGCGCTTCGGCTGCTCGCCGAGGGCCGGTCCGTGACGGCGGTGGGGCGCCGCTGCGGTTTCGCGACCACCAGCGCCTTCATCGACGTCTTCCGGCGGTCCCTGGGACACACCCCGGGCGCCTACGTCCGCAGCAGGCCGGCGAGCCGGGGCGTCAGCGGATGAGGCCTCCCGCCGCCGTTGCGGAACGGGAGCAGGCGGCTCATTCGCATCGCGCCGCAGCTCTCGGCGGTGCACGCTGGGTCGCGGGGCACCGACTACCCTGGACCTGTGCTTCCCGTGATCGGTGTGCTCGCTCTGCAAGGTGATGTCCGCGAGCACCTTGCGGCCGTGTCGGCCTGCGGCGACGTCCGCGGTGTGCCGGTGCGCCGTCCCTCCGAGCTCGACGCGGTGGACGCGTTGGTGATTCCCGGCGGGGAGTCCACCACGATGAGCCGGCTGCTCGAGGTCTTCGAACTGCTCGACCCGCTGCGCGAGCGGATCGCTGCCGGGATGCCGGCCTACGGGTCCTGCGCCGGGATGATCCTGCTCGCCCGCGAGGTGATCGACGGCCGCCCTGACCAGAAGCAGATCGGCGGTCTCGACGTCGTCGTCCGGCGCAACGCGTTCGGCCGCCAGGTCGACTCGTTCGAGACCGACCTGCGCTTCCGCGGGATGCTCGGTGGTCCCGTGCGCGCGGTGTTCATCCGCGCGCCGTGGGTCGAGTCGGCAGGCCCCGGCGTGGAGGTGCTCGCCACCGTCCCGCAGTCGACGATCACCGGCGCCGACGCGGGCGCCGCGGCCGGTCGGGCGGTCGCCGTGCGTCAGGGGGCGGTGATCGCCACGGCGTTCCACCCCGAGCTCACGGGTGATCTGCGGGTGCACGGGCTCTTCTGCGACCTCGTGAAGGAAGCCGCCCGCGCGGCCTGAGCACCGGGTGTGTGGCGGCACGGCCGGTGACGGCCCTTCCCGGCCGCTCGTCCTCCGAACGGGTCGGTAGAATCGACAGTTCAAGCAGACGTCGGTGCTATCCGGTCCGCGCGGCAGGAGGCCGGTGTCGGACGTCCGGATCCCGGCGGGTGGGCAAGAGCTGGGAAAGGACGGCGACACCGATGAGCGGCCACTCCAAGTGGGCGACGACGAAGCACAAGAAGGCCGTCATCGACGCCCGGCGCGGCAAGATGTTCGCCAAGCTGATCAAGAACATCGAGGTGGCCGCGCGCACGGGCGGCGGTGACCCGGATGGCAACCCCACGCTGTACGACGCCATCCAGAAGGCCAAGAAGAGCTCGGTCCCCAATGACAACATCGACCGTGCCGTCAAGCGCGGGTCCGGTGCCGACGCGGGGGGTGCCGACTACCAGACGATCACGTACGAGGGCTACGGGCCGAACGGTGTCGCGGTGCTCATCGAGTGCCTCACCGACAACCGCAACCGGGCCGCCACCGAGGTCCGCACCGCGATGACCCGCAACGGTGGCGCGATGGCCGACCCCGGGTCCGTGGCGTACCTCTTCACGCGCAAGGGCGTGGTGATCGTCCCGAAGGCGGGCGACCTCACAGAGGACGACCTGCTCCTCGCCGTGCTCGACGCCGGCGCCGAGGAGGTCAACGACCTCGGCGAGAGCTTTGAGATCGTCTCCGAGGCAGGCGACCTCATCCCGGTGCGCACGGCTTTGCGGGAAGCCGGTATCGACTACGACTCGGCCGATCCCACCTTCCTGCCGTCGATGAGCGTGCCGCTCGACGCGGAGGCGGCGAAGAAGGTGTTCCGCCTGATCGATGCGCTCGAGGACAGCGACGAGGTGCAGAACGTCTACGCCAACTTCGACGTGTCCGACGAGGTGCTCGAAGAGGTCAACGCGTAGCCCTCGGCGATCCGGCGAGCTGATGACGGAGGTCGGTTGACCTCCGTCCACGCGGATCCGTCAATCCGGGAATCACGGGCGTATCGGACGAGCTCCGGTGGGTTACGGTGGCTCGGCGCATGGTCGCCGGCTGCCGTGACCTGTGGTGTCCGAGATCCTCGCCGGCCACTCGCTTGTGGTCGTGCTCCCTCCCCGGCAATGACGAAACGGAGTACGTGTGTCGATCAGCCTGACCAAGGGTCAGAAGGTCTCTCTCGCGAAGCGCGACGGCGCAACCCTGAGCGTGGTCCGCATGGGACTGGGCTGGGACGCGGTGAAAAGGCGCGGCCTGTTCGGCTCGAAGTCGCAGCAGGTCGACCTGGATGCGTCCGCGCTGCTGTTCGACGTGAGCGACAACCTGGTCGACGCCGTGTGGTTCCGACAGCTGCGCAGCCAGGACGGCTCCGTTCAGCACACCGGCGACAACCTCACGGGAGCGGGTGAGGGCGACGACGAGACGATTCTCGTGGACCTCACACGGCTCTCGCCCGCGATCGGCCAGATCGTCTTCGTCGTCAACTCGTTCACCGGCCAGGACTTCTCCCAGGTCGAGAACGCCTTCTGCCGACTCGTCGACCAGACCACGGGCGACGAGCTCGCCCGCTATGTCCTGTCGGGCTCCGGACGGCACAACGCGCAGATCATGGCCAAGGTGACCCGTGGAGAGGCCGGAGACTGGACGATGACGGCCATCGGCGCCGTCGCGTCCGGCCGCACGTTCCAGGAGCTGCTGCCGGTGACCGCCGGTCACCTCTGACGCGCGCCGGCCTCGCGCAGGGCCTGACCACCGGGCCCGGGCCGGGCGGGCGCCGCGACCCGTCCGGACAGCCAGGCGAGCAGTTCGGCGCCCGCCGCAACTCCGGTGGCGACGGTGACGGCCAGGTGCGGGCGGGCGAAACCGGTGGCCGCGAGCTCGCCGTGTGCCGGGCGGATCGCGAGGTGGGCCGCGTCGAGGAGGTCGGCGTCGAGGAGCGAGTCGCCGGCGGCGAGCAACTGCGTGCCGCTGCACCGGTCGAGCACCTCGGCCGCTGCCGCCGACTTCGTGAGGCCGGCGGGCACGGCATAGACCTTGCGGCCCTGCAGCGACACCGTCCAGCCGCGGGGAGCGCACCACGCGCTGAGCTCCTCCATCCATCCGGCAGGCAGCGCCGCCCGCTCCACCACCGCGTAGCAGAAGAGCGCGCCCGCCGTGTGCAGCCGCACGACGAACGCGCCGCTGCGGGCTCGCATGTGCGTCTCGACCTCGGCGAGTGGTGCGCAGCCCGCGAGCCGCTTGCGCACGGTGGCGCTCCACCCGGCGTCGATCTCCCCGTCGACGAGCAGGTGCCCGCCGTTGCTGGCGATCGCGTACCGCGCGGGCGGCCCGGGCAAGTGCACGCGGGCGAGCTGCGCGGGCGTGCGGGTGGTGGTCGGGACGACGACGGCGGTGTCCTGCAGCGCGCGGAAGGCGTCGACCGCCGCCTCGGTCATGAACGACCGCGGCGCGCCGTCGTGGATCTCGACGCAGAGCAGCCGAGGCGCGTCGCTGTCGGAGCAGCGCAGGTCGAGCGCGGCCGGCGAGTAGATCGTGGTGCGGTCGAGGTCGAGGCAGACCACGGGCCGCGCGCCGCGGGTCACCAGGGCAGGTCCGGGCGCGGTCTCCGCCGT
>DASYES010000876.1:0-3643 GCA_036498885.1 Pseudonocardia sp. | reverse complement strand
GGGCGGCGCATGGTCCTGCCCGGCGTGCTGATGAGCAATCAGGCCGCGAGCGTGACCTACGTGCCGATCGGGGTGGTCGGCGTGATCGGCCCCTGGAACTACCCGGTGTTCACCCCGATGGGCTCCATCGCCTATGCCCTCGCGGCGGGCAACGCGGTCGTCTTCAAGCCGAGTGAGCTGACGCCCGGTGTCGGGGTCGCCCTGGCCGACTCCCTGGCCGAGATCGTGGGCGGACGCGCGCTGTTCCAGGTCGTCACGGGCTTCGGTGAGACCGGGGCCGCCCTCTGCCGGGCCCCGGGAATCGGCAAGATCTCGTTCACCGGTTCCACTGCCACCGCCAAACGTGTGATGGCCACATGCGCCGAGAGGCTCACTCCCGTGCTCATCGAGTGCGGCGGCAAGGATCCGATGATCGTCGACGCCGACGCCGATCTGGCCGCGGCCGCCGACGCCGCCGTCTGGGGCGGCATGTCCAACGCGGGACAGACCTGCGTGGGCGTGGAGCGTGTCTACGTGCTCGACGCGGTCGCCGAGGAGTTCGTCGCGAAGGTGGTGGGCACCGCGCGGACCCTGCGCTCGGGGTCGACCGGCGACTACGGGCCGATGACCCTGCCCGCCCAGGTCGACGTGGTGCGCCGGCACGTGGAGGACGCGCTCGGCCGCGGCGGGCGCGCCGTGGTCGGCGGCCCGGAGTCGGTGCAGCAGCAGTTCATCGAGCCGGTCGTGATCGTCGACGTCCCCGAGGACAGCACCGCCGTCACCGAGGAGACGTTCGGGCCGCTGCTCGTCGTCAACCGGGTGCCGGACGTGGAGGAGGCCGTGCGCCGGGCCAACGCCACCGGCTACGGCCTGGGCGCCACCGTGTTCTCGAAGAACCGCGGCGAGGAGATCGCGGCGCGGTTGCGGTGCGGGATGGTGGCGATCAACGGGGTCATCTCGTTCGCCGGCGTGCCGAGCCTGCCGTTCGGTGGCGTGGGCGACTCCGGTTTCGGCCGCATCCACGGGGCCGACGGGCTGCGCGAGTTCACCCGCCCGCAGGCGGTCGCGCGCCAGCGGTTTCCGCTGCCGATCGCGGTCACGAGCTTCCGTCGCACATCGCGCGGGATGAAGGCGCTGCTGGGGGTCGTCCGGCTGCGGCACGGCCGGTAGCCCGCAGGGGTCGGTGAGGTCACAGCGGAGCCCGCACAGGGCTCTGGAGTGCGAGGATCCGGTAATTGTCCTCGGAATCGGGAGGTGGACGGGTGGCACGCGAGTTCCGGACGGTCGGCGTCGTCGGTCTGGGCACGATGGGTGCGGGCATCGTCGAGGTGTTCGCACGCAACGGCCTCCGCGTGATCGCCGTCGAGATCGACGACGAGGCCGTCCAGCGCGGCCGTGAGCACCTGCAGACGTCCACCGGGCGAGCCGTTGGCCGCGGCAAGCTGACGCAGGAGGACGCCGACGCGCTCCTCGGGCGGATCATCACCAGCACCTCGCTCGCGGACCTTGCCGACGCCGACCTCGTGATCGAGGCCGTGCCGGAGCACATCGAGCTCAAGGCCACGCTGTTCGCAGAGCTGGACGCGGTGTGCCGCCCCGACGCGATTCTCGCGTCCAACACCTCGTCCCTCTCGATCACCGAGCTCGCGGTGCGCACCGGGCGGCCCGGCAAGGTCATCGGGATGCACTTCTTCAACCCGGCCCCGGTGCAGAAGCTCGTGGAGCTGGTGCGCACGGTCGTCACCGAGCACGACGTCGTGGACGACATGAAGGCGTTCGCAGCCACGCTCGACAAGGTGCCGGTCGTCATCGGGGACCGCGCCGGGTTCATCGCCAACGCGCTGCTGTTCGGATACCTGAACCACGCCGCCCGGATGTACGAGGCCCACTACGCGAGCCGTGAGGACCTCGACGCCGCCATGCGGTACGGCTGCGGTTACCCGATGGGCCCGCTGGCCCTGATCGACCTGATCGGGGTGGACACGAGCTACGAGATCCTCGACACGATGTACCGGGAGTCGCGCAACCTGATGCACGCGCCCGCCCCGGTCCTCCGGCAGATGAGCACCGCCGGCCTGCTGGGCCGCAAGACCGGCCACGGCTTCTACACCTACGCCAAGCCGCACAGCTCGGAGGTCGTGCCCGACGCGCTCACCCCGGCCGCCACGGTGGCTCCCGACTCTGCGGTGCGCGACGTGCAACGCGTCGGCGTGGTCGGCACCGGCACCATGGCCACGGGCATCGTCGAGGTGTTCGCGAGGGCCGGGTTCGACGTAGTGGTGCGTGGGCGCTCGCAGTCCAAGGTCGACGGCAGCGTGGGCGGCGTCCGCAAGTCGCTGGACAAGGCCGTGGTGCGCGGTCGGATCACCGAGGACGACCGCGACGCCACACTGGCCAGGATCACCGGCACCACCCACCTGGAGGGCCTCGCCGACGCCGACCTGGTCGTGGAGGCCATTGCCGAGGAGCTGGACGTCAAGCGGGCGGTGTTCGGTGCCCTCGACGAGATCTGCAAGCCGGGCGCGATCCTCGCCACCACCACGTCGTCGCTGCCGGTGGTGGAGTGCGCGGGAGCCACCACCCGGCCGCAGGACGTCGTCGGGCTGCATTTCTTCAACCCGGCCCCGCAGATGAAGCTGGTCGAGGTCGTCTCGACGATCACCACCGACCCCGAGGTGGCGGCCTCGGTGCGGGTGCTGTGCGAGCGGTTGGGCAAGGTGCCGGTGTCCTGTGGCGACCGGGCCGGGTTCATCGTCAACGCTCTGCTGTTCCCGTACCTCAACGACGCGGTGAAGATGCTCGAGGCCCACTACGCCACCGCCGACGACATCGACGCGGCCATGAAGACCGGCTGCGCGCTGCCGATGGGGCCGTTCGAGCTGCTCGACGTGGTGGGGCTCGACGTCTCGCTGGCCATCCAGCGCTCGCTCTACCAGGAGTTCCGCCTCTCCGGTCTCGCGCCGGCCCCACTGCTCGAGCACCTGGTGACCGCGGGCAGGCTGGGCCGCAAGACGAGTCACGGATTCCGGGACTACGCGGCGCGCTGAAGCCGTTCGGACAACCGTGCCCAGATCCAACCGTCCGCGGCGCGCCGATCATGTTCCGCTGCGGTCGGCGACGCACACGCGTGTCGAGAGTGCGGCGGACGGTGAATGGTTTGTGCGCAGTGTGCCGGGTTCGTCGTCGACGAAGATATACCGCTGCCCTGGCTGTGATCACTCGATTCCGGGTGGGACGCCGCATGTCGTGGCGTGGCCGGCAGCTGAGTTCGGGTCGGTGGAGGAACGCAGGCACTGGCACGCGGCCTGCTGGTCGGCACGGGATCGCCGTGGCCCGGGTCGGCGGCGGTGGCGCTGAGCGCCGGGCCAGGTCGAGGAATCTCCGTCCAACCAGAATGACGCCCTGAACGCAACTACTCCGGCAACCAGGCCGGGGTCCGCGCGGAACTGTTGTTCGCCGCGCAGCAGTCCCGTTCGGCCGAAAGGCATCGTCGAGCAGCGCGGCCGAGTACGGCCTGGACGGTTGGACGGTCCCCGCCCCCTTCGAAACCTGGCGCCGACTCCGTGCAGACCGCCGACCAGGGCGGCCGCGGCGCGGTCGCGCCCGCGAGGGTCGACCCCGTCGTCCGCAGGTAACCACACGAACCGTGGCGAGCGTTGCTGGC
>DASYES010000875.1:0-2769 GCA_036498885.1 Pseudonocardia sp. | reverse complement strand
CGTGCCGCGCTCGAGGGTGGCGTACGTGCCCAGCGCCGCCCTGCTCGTGCGCCGCACCGCGGTCGGGGCCGGATTCGACGAGCGGATGCAGGTGGCCGAGGACGTCGACCTGGTGTTGCGCCTGCACGAGGCCGGCTGGCGAGTGCGCTACGAGCCGAGCGCCCGCGTCGCGCACGATCACCGGACGACCTTCGGTGCGTGGTGGCTGCGCAAGGCGTACTACGGCACCGGGGCCGCGCCACTTGCTACGCGGCACCGCGGTTCGGTGCCACCGATGGTGCTGAGCCCCTTGTCGGCCGCTGTCGGGGCGTTGACGCTGGTCGGAACGGCACGGGCGGCAGCAGCAGCCGTGGTGGTGAGCGCGGTCGCGGCCGAGCGGCTCTCGCGGAAACTGCCGGTTCGTCGGCCCCGCCAGGCCGCGGCGCGCCTCGTGGCAGCGGGAGCGGTGGGCTCGGTCGCGCAGACGGCCGACGCCGTGACGCGCCACTACTGGCCGGTGTCGCTCGCGGCGTGCCTGCTGTCCCGCCGGGCGCGTCGCACGGTGCTGGCCGTCGCGGTGACCGAGGGTGTCGTGGACTGGTGGCGTCACCGTGGTCGCGACCCCGGGGCTCGGCCGGGGCTGCTCGGCCACGTGCTGGCCCACCGGCTCGACGACCTCGCCTACGGTTCGGGTCTGTGGTGGGGTGCACTGCGCCACCACACTGTGGAACCGCTGCGACCGGTCGGAACTGCGGTCGCAACGGGCCGGGCGCCGGCGAATCGACGAGTCCCGGAGACGGCCGTCCGTCAGGGCTAATCCGAAAGGGTGATTGGCGGACCTCGTTGGATCCGCACTTGCGGAGCTATTTCCCGGCTGTCTCCGCTTCCGCGGTGCCGTGGCGCGAGTGCCCCGAAGTTCGCCCTATGGTCACCCAGGGGTAGGTATACCAGTGCGAAGGGGATCGGTTGCACCGTCGGATCAACAGCGGTGTGATGTGCTCGCCGCCACAACGGGGTGGCGGCCCGGATGGTGGTGCGACCACCTCGGCCGGCCCTCCGGGAAGACATGCTGGCGCGATACGACACCGTGGTCGCGGTTGAGGAGAAGACTCATGGCACAGGTCCGGGTCACCGTCGACGGCGTCCAGTACGCCGACGACGTAGAGCCCCGCACATTACTGGTTCATTACCTGAGGGAGCGCCTGGGCAAGACCGGCACGCTCGTTGGTTGCGACACCAGCAACTGCGGTGCCTGCACCGTCCACCTGAACGGGCAGAGCGTGAAGTCCTGCTCCGTGCTGGCTGTTCAGGTCGACGGCGCCGAGGTCACGACGATCGAAGGAATCGCGCGTGACGGCAAACTGCACCCCGTGCAGGAGGCCTTCAACGAGTGCCACGCGTTGCAGTGCGGCTTCTGTACGCCGGGCATGATCATGCAGTCGATCGACCTGCTCGGCGACAACCCCGACCCCAACGAGAAAGAGGTCCGGGAGGGCATCGAGGGCAACCTCTGCCGCTGCACCGGATACCAGAACATCGTCCGCGCGGTGCAGAGCGCCGCCGAGAAGATGAAGCCGGGCATCCAGGCCGACGTGCAGTCGCCGGTGTCCGTGGCCGGAGGAGGCGACTAGATGACCGCGACCGCCGAACCCACCGTCGAGTTCGGAAAGGCAAGAACCCGCAAGGAGGATGCCCGCCTCATCACGGGCCGCAGCCGATACACCGACGCGATCACGCCGGCGGGCACGCTGCACATCTCGGTCGTCCGCTCGCCGTTGGCGCACGCGATGATCACGGGCGTCGACAAGACGGCCGCAGAGCAGGCCCCGGGTGTCGTCGGCGTCTACACGGCCGCGGACCTGGGCGTCGAGCAGGTCGGCCTGCCCTGCGCGTGGCCGGTCACGCCGGACATGAAGGCGCCCCAGCGTCCCGTGCTCGCCACCAGCACCGTGCACTTCGCGGGTGAGGGCGTGGCCGTCGTCGTCGCCCGCAGCGCCGCCGAGGCCCGTGACGCCGCCGACCTCGTCGATGTCGAGTACGAGCCGCTCGAGCCCGTGCTCGACATGGAGGCCGCGCTCGCCGAGGGGGCCACGCTCGTCCATCCCGACCTGGGCACGAACGAGAACGCCACCTGGGTGTTCGATTCGGGCGAGGCCGGCACCGGCGCGAGCGTCGCCGACGCGATCTCGGCCGCGGAAGCCGACCCCGACCAGGTGGTCGTGCGGCGCCGGTTCCGCCAGCAGCGCCTGATCCCGGCGTTCATGGAGCCGCGGTCCGCGGTGTGCGACCCGACCGGCGAGCAGATCACCCTCTACGCGGCCACCCAGGTGCCGCACATCCTCCGGACGATGACGACGGTCACGCTGGGGGTGCCCGAGAGCAAGCTGCGGGTCATCGCCCCGGACGTGGGCGGCGGCTTCGGCGGCAAGATCGGTGTGCTGCCCGAGGAGATGCTCGTCGTCGCACTCGCGCAGAAGCTGGGCAAGCCCGTCAAGTGGAGCGAGACGCGCTCGGAGTCGCTGCTCGCCGCCCACCACGGCCGCGACCAGATCCAGGACATCACGATCACCGCCAAGCGCGACGGCACTATCACCGGCCTCGACGTGCGCCTGCTCGCCGACATGGGCGCCTACCTGGGCCTGGTCGGACCGGGGGTGCCGATCCTGGGCGCGTTCATGTTCAACGCCATCTACAAGATCCCGGCGCTGAAGTTCACCTGCACCAACGTGTTCACCACCAAGACGCTCACCGACGCCTACCGGGGCGCCGGCCGCCCGGAGGCCACCTTCG
>DASYES010000874.1:0-2258 GCA_036498885.1 Pseudonocardia sp. | reverse complement strand
CGCCGAAGGCACGCGGATCGAGGGCCGGGCGCCAGCGACCGTCCTCCTCGACGACACCGGCGGCTACGGCCGGGTGATCCACGTCGACGAGGCCGTCGAGTCCGGCGACCCGCAAGTGGCGGGCCACGGCCTCATCACGCGTGTCGAAACGGGCGGGCTCCCTGGCGGCGAGCTTCGCGGCGCGGGCGAGCTCGTCAGGCGTCCAGGCGACCTTGATCCCGAGCCCCACCACCGCGCGCACACCGGGGCGGCTCGCAAGGTGCAGGCCGACCACCCCGCCGAACGAGTGGCCGATGATCACGGTGTCGACCGGATCGACCAGGTCGGCCACCGCCTCGGCCGTGGCGGGGAACGTGTACTGCGGCAGCGGGTGCGAGCCCCCGTGGCCGGGCAGGTCGGGCGCCACCCAGGCCCGGTCGCCGAGGGCCGCGACGACCCCGTCCCACACCTCGGAGGTGGCGCCCAGCCCATGGAGCAACAGCACGACGGGCGCCTCTGCGCCGCCGCGACGCACACGCAGCGAAGTCACGCCGGCAGCATCCCGTATCCGATCACCCACCGAGGAGCGGACACTCAGGCACTCACCGGGGCCTCGTCGCGCAGGCATGCCTGCGCGTAGGCCAGCGGGGTGAGGCCGACGGCAGCGGTGAAGTCGCGGATGAAATGGGACTGGTCGTAGTAGCCCAGATCGGCCGCGACCTCCGCCCAGGGCCGATGCTGCTCGCGGGCGAGCGCAGCGGCGGCCTCGTGGAGCCGGTAGCGGCGCAGCACCCACTTGGGACTCACCCCCACGTAGCGCTGGAACAGCCGCTGCAAGGTGCGCGGGTTGATGTTGAACCGCTCGGTGGCGTCGTCGACCCGGCTGATGGTGCGGTCGTGGAGCAGCGCCGCGACGATCCGGCCGACCAGCTCCACCTGAGGATCGGGCGGCGGCAGGCGCTCACGCAGGAAGGCCTCGACCAGCGCGACCAGCTCGTCGACGCCCGGCGCCGCCGTCATCCGCGCGGCCAGCCCGGCTGCGGGCGGGCCCCACAGTTGCTCCGCCGGCAGCACCGCATCGGTGATGTCGGAGACCGGCGCACGGAGGAACGGCAGGAATGCACCCGGGCGGAACTTGACGCCGAACACGCGCCCGGAGCCCTGGTAGACGTAGGTGAAACGATCGCGCCCGACCCCGGAGACGGCAAGCTGGCCGCCGTCGAGCACGAGGTTGACGCACGGATGCGGCAGCAGCGTGACCAACCCCTCGCGCCCCGGCTCCAGCTCCCAGGACACGAGCCAGTGGCGTTCGACGAGATCCGCTAGATCGGGAGCCGGCGGGAAACGGTCGACGGAGAACCCCGTGGCGTGCTCCCCGAGCACGCCGTGCTCGCTCGTGGTGGGCACCGGCAGCTGCGTCACGTGCTCAGGATGCCCGCGAACCCCGACAATTCGGCGAGTCGCGCCACGGACGCGGCTTGACCGGCCCTCGCGCGTCCGACTTCGCCAGCGGGGCTTCTGGAAAGAGCAGGTGAGGGGGCATGCTCACAGCGGTGGACGTCCGTCAGCTCTACGCCCGGTGCAGCGCCGAGTTCGGCGCGCAGGTGCACGCCGTCGACGGCCGCTGGGACGCACCGACGCCACTTCCCGGCTGGACGGTGCGGGACCTCGTGCGCCACATCGTCGAGGAGGAGCGGTGGGCCCCGCCGCTCTTCGCAGGCGAGACGATCGATGAGGTCGGCGACCGCTTCGCAGGCGACCTGCTCGGCGACGACCCGGTGAGTGCGTTCGACGACGCCGCCGCCCGGGCGCTCTCCGCCGTCTTCGCGGACGGGGCGTTGGACCGCGTCGTGCACCTGTCCTTCGGTGATCACCGGGGCAGCGAGTACGCCTTGCAGCTCGCCGCCGACCACCTCGTCCATGCCGTCGACCTGGCGCGCGCGCTGAGCGCCGACGAGGCGATGGATGCCGAGGTGGTCGTGGCCGTACGGGAGTGGTTCGGCCCGATGGAGGTTGTCTACCGCGAGATCGGGGTGATCGGTCCGCGGGTCGAGGTGCCGGCCGGAGCGGGCGCTCAGGCCGAACTGCTGGGGATGATGGGGAGGACGCCATGAGCAGCGGGATGTCGAACAGTTCACTCGCCGCCGTCCAGCGCTTCCAGACGGCCTTCGACGCCAAGGACGTCGACGCGATCATGGCCGCGATGACACGTGACTGCGTGTTCGAGGACACCACCCCGCCGGACGGGCGCAGGCACGTCGGCGCCGACGCGGTCAGAG
>DASYES010000873.1:0-6202 GCA_036498885.1 Pseudonocardia sp. | reverse complement strand
GACCCGCGGGCCGCGCTGCTGCTCGAACTGCTGGCAGCGAGCCAGGGCGACCCGGAACGCCAGCGCATCGTCACGGCTGTGGTCGCCGCGGTGCGCGAGCGCCGGGGCCTCGCACCCAACGCGGAGTTCGCGCTCGGAGCGATGTGCTTCGTGCACGGCATGCCACGGGGAGCGGGCGAAGCTGTCCTCGTCATCGCGCGCTGCGCCGGCTGGATCGCCCACGCGGTTGAGGAGTACGAGGCCACGCCGGGGCCACACGCTCCGCTCTCCCGCACCTGATCAGGACCGGCCCAACACGAACAGGAAGGCTGCCGAATGGCGAAGATCACGGTCGACGGCACGGTCGTCGAGATCGATGGCGACGAGATGGCCCGGGTGATGTGGCACTGGATCAAGGACATGCTGATCCTCCCCCATCTCACCCTCCGGATCGACTACCACGACCTGGCGATCAAGGAGCGCGATGCATCCGACGACCAGGTCACCGTGGCCGCGGCCGAGGCGATCAAGAAGCACGGTGTCGGCATCAAATGCGCCACGATCACGCCGAACCAGGCGCGCGTGGAGGAGTTCGGTCTCAAGCAGTCGTGGCGCTCGCCCAACGGCACCATCCGCAACATCCTCGGCGGGGTGATCTTCCGCGAGCCCATCGTCGTGCCCGCCGTTCCGCGGCTCGTACCGGGCTGGACGAAGCCGATCATCATCGGCCGGCACGCCTTCGGCGACCAGTACCGCGCCACGGACTTCCGCTTCCCGGGAGCGGGCAGGCTGACCGTCACCTTCGCCCCGGAGGACGGGTCCGCGCCGATCGAGCACGAGGTCTACCAAGCCCCCGGCGCCGGTGTGGCGCTCGCGATGTACAACCTCGACTCCTCGATCCGTGACTTCGCACGCGCCTCCCTGAACGTCGGGCTGGGCCGTGGCTACCCGGTGTACCTCTCCACCAAGAACACGGTTCTCGAGCGCTACGACGGCCGCTTCAAGGACCTGTTCGACGAGGTCTTCGACACGGAGTTCAGGGACCGGTTCGCCGCGGCCGGCATCACCTACGAGCACCGCCTGATCGACGACATGGTCGCCTCGGCCCTGAAGTGGGAAGGTGGCTACGTCTGGGCGTGCAAGAACTACGACGGCGACGTCCAGTCCGACATCGTCGCGCAGGGCTTCGGCTCCCCCGGCCTGATGACGTCGATCCTGGTCTCGCCCGACGGGCGGACCGTCGAGACCGAGGCCGCCCACGGCACCGTCACCCGTCACTTCCGCCGCTACCAGCAGGGCGAACAGGTCTCGACGAACCCGATCGCGTCGATCTACGCCTGGACGCGCGGGCTCGCCCACCGCGGCGAACTGGACGGCAACGACGCACTGATCGGCTTCGCCGACACGCTCGAGCGCGTGGTCATCGACACCGTCGAGGGCGGGCACATGACCCAGGACCTCGCACGACTGATCGGCGAGGGCACGCCGCACCAGAGCACGGAGGAATTCCTGGCCACGGTGGCGGAGAACCTCCGGAACGCACTCGGCTGACGCGCGGCGCACGCCCGCCGGACGAGCGGCCCGCCGATCCAGACCTATCGGATGAACGCGCCGTTCGTGCGAAACCCCTTGACCGGTCGGCGCACCCGGATCTGGGCGCGCCGGCCGGTCGGCGAGCTGGATCAGTCGCGGCGGGCGCGACTCCCGCCCGCGGCAGCCCCGGCGAACCCGCGGTCACGGCGGACGTTGGCCCTGCGGCCCTTCAGCGTGGTGCTGCCGCGCAGGCTGCGGAGCACTTCGTCCGCGGCGTGCTCGGGGATCTCCACCAGAGCGTGCCGCTCGTGGATCTGGATCGCGCCGATGTCGCGGCCCGACAGATTGGACTCGTTGGCGAGCGCACCCACGATGTCCTGCGGCCGGACGCCGCTGGCGCGGCCCGCGTTGACGAACAGGCGAGTGGTGCCGGCCTTCGGCGGGCGCGTGCCCGCCGCGCCACCGCGACCGCGGGATTCCCGTGGTCCACCGGAGCGCGGCATGCTCACCACCGGGATGTCCTCGCCGTCCTCCGGCGAGCCTGCGGCCTCCTGCATGAGGCGAATCGCGGCGGCCGCGACGTCAACCGAGTCGAACTCGGCGGTGAGGCCGGCCAGCATCGCCCGCACCCCGTCGGGGTCGACGGGGGTGGCGGTGGGGTCGGCGGCGTCGGGGTCGAGGTCGGCGATCAGCCGCTCGCGCAGAGCCTCGGCTGTGCGGTCCAACCGGGCGGCCCGCAGGTCGGCGGCCGTGGGCACCGCGGCGAACGCGATGGGCTGGCCGGTGAGCCGCTCGACGGCACGCAGCGCGTGCACCTTCGACGGCGGCACCAGCGTGATCGCGACGCCCTCGCGTCCGGCCCGCCCGACCCGGCCGATCCGGTGGACGTAGGCCTCCGACGACTGCGGCACGTCGTGGTTCACCACGTGCGTGAGCAGGTCGATGTCCAGGCCGCGAGCGGCGACGTCGGTGGCGACCAGCAACTCGGTGCGCCCGTTGCGCAGCCGCTCGACCACGCGGGTGCGGTGCTCCTGGTCCATGCCGCCGTGCAGGGCCTCGGCGCGCAGGCCGCGAGCGGTGAGCATCTCGGTGACGGCGTCGACGTCCAGGCGGGTGCGGCAGAAGACGATTGCGGCGGCGGGCCGCTCGGCTTCCAGGATGCGCCCGAGCGCGGCGGTGGTGTGCGTGCGCGGGACGAGGTACGCGGTCTGGCGCACCTTCGGCGCCTCACCCTCGGCCACGGCCTCGCGACGGATGCGGACGGTGACCGGCTCGCGCAGGTACTTCTGCGCGAGGATCTCGATGCGCCGCGGCATGGTGGCCGAGAACAGCACCGCCTGCCGGGTGTCCGGAGTGGCGTCGAGCAACGTCTCGATGTCCTCGACGAAGCCCATGTCGAGCATCTCGTCGGCCTCGTCGAGCACGACGATCTCGAGGTCGTCCAGGCGCAGCGCGCCGCGGTTCATCAGGTCGATCGCGCGACCGGGGGTGGCCACGACGACGTCGACGCCGTTCTGCAGCGCCTTCCACTGCGGGCCGACGGGCGCGCCGCCGTACACGGTGAGGACGCGCGCGCCGAGCCGGGCGCCATAGCGGCTGACGGCCTCGGACACCTGCAGTGCCAGCTCGCGCGTGGGAGCGAGGATCAGCCCGAATGGCGCCTCGCCGCGGGCCCGCTCGGGGCGCTGTTCGGCAAGCCGCTCGAGCATCGGGAGCGCGAACGCGGCGGTCTTGCCGGTGCCGGTAGCGGCCTGGCCCAGGAGGTCGCGGCCCTCGACGAGGGGCGCGATGGACTCGGCCTGGATGGGGCTGGGGTGGGTGTAGCCGAGCTCCGCGACCGCGGCCAGCAGTTCGGCACGCAGCGGGAGGTCGGAGAATCGGGGGAGGTCGGACTGGTTGTCGTTCAGGGTCCCGTTGAGGGGCAGGGTCACAGATCGTCTTCCGTCGCAGTGAAACGGGAGCGCGAACGGCACTCCCGCGGGCGAGCCCGCGGGGCCTGCGGCACGATAACTACCTGGCCTGTGCGGTCTCTGGTGGACTTCAACGCGCCACCGACTGAACATAGTCCCAGGTGCCAGATCAACCCCCGCACCCGCCCCGCTCTGAGCACAGCGGAACGCCGGCAGTTCCAGGTCGAAGTGATCGGAGATCCACGTCCGCGGCCCGGATAGGAGGACTCCCCGGGCGCGTGCCGTGCGGTGGGAGTGTGGTGGTTGGATCGAAAGGTGCGGTTGCTGATGTGGGACGTGGACCGCACCCTGCTCGTTGGCGGCGGGGTGGGGGTCGAGGCCTATGCGGCCGCCTTCACCGCCGTCACGGGGCTGCCATGGGCCGGCGCCCTGGTCGCCGCCGGGCGTACCGACCTCGAAATCACCCCGGAGCTGTTCGCGCTGCACGGCATCCCGGACGCGGCTCCGCACCTCAACGGGTTCTTCACGCGTTACGCCTCCGAGTTCGATTCGCGCAGCCATCTCATGCGCACGCAGGGACGGCTACTGCCCGGCGTCGCCGACGTGCTCGCCGCGCTGCACGCCCGTCCGGGCGTCGTGCAGACCCTCGTCACCGGCAACATCACCGCAATCGGGATCGCGAAGGTGGGGGTGTTCGGGCTGGAGCAGTATCTCGACACCACCATCGGGGCATACGGCGACGATCACGCGGTGCGGTCCGAGCTCGTGCTGCGCTGCAGGGAGCGGGCCGAGATCGCGCACGGGCCGTTCACCGACGAGGACGTGCTGGTGATCGGAGACACCGTGCACGACGTCGCCGCTGCCCTGGCCGCCGGCGTGATGGCTGTGGGAGTCGCCACCGGGGCGACCCCGGCGGCGGCCCTCGCGGCGGCAGGCGCCCACCACGTGCTCGACGACCTCGGGGACGTCGAGGAGGTCGTCGCCCTCCTGGCCGGCTGACCGGGCCACGACGGGGCGCGCGGGTCGGTCGTCAAGGCGTCAGGATGATGCGCCCGCCGAGGCCCCCCATTTCCAGGAGTTCGTGCGCCTCCCGGGCCTGGTCGAGAGGAAACGCTCTCGCGACGCGGAGGGTGAGCGCACCGTCGTCGACACGTTTCGACAGCTCGGTGAGCCGGTTCCCGTCGGCGAAGACCTCCTGCACGACGACACGCGTGTCACGGATGGGCGGCGGAGCGAAGCGGGCGACGAGCACAACGAAAGTGCCGGCGCCACGGAGTGCCTGATGGGCGGTGTGCCGAGAATCGCGGCGTCGACCACGGCGTCCACGCTGCCGGGGACGATCCGGCGTACGGCGGCGCCGAGGTCGTCCGACGAGGTGACGACTTCCGACGCGCCCAGTGTGCGTACGCGGTGGGCGTCGTGTGGGCGGGCCGGCGCGACCGTACGCAGACCTCGGATCGCCGCGAGCCGGAGGGCGAATCCGCCGACGCCACCGGAGGCGCCGGTGACCAGAAGCGTCTGCCTCGGTGCCAGCCCGGCGAGGTCGAGGGCGCGAGCCGCCGTCGACCCGTTCAGCGGCAGCGTGGTCGCGTCGGTGAGCGGCACCGATGTCGGAGCGGCAGCGACGGCGGACTCGTCCAGCACCACGTACTCGGCGTGGGCGCCACCGGCGAAAAGCAAGTCGCGCAGCCCGATCACCGCGTCGCCGAGCCGGAACCGGAAGGTACCCGAGCCGGTGGCGTCGACGTGTCCGGCAACGTCCCAGCCAAGTCCGTACTGCGGCATCGGTGGCATGAGGCCTGCGGCGGTGAGGCGACCGGCACGGGCGGACAGGTCGATGGGGTTGAGCGCGGAGGCCGCGACCTTGGCCCGGATCTGAACCGTGATCCCGAGCGGCGGCTTTCGTCCAACGCCCTCGTCGGCGATCTCGACGACGAGATCCGGGCAGCGGCGCGGGCCGCGCGTCGGACTTGCGCCGCATCCCAGCCTGGGGTGGCGCAGCACCGAGCGTGAAACGCTACCCAGGTCGTTGAAGCTGCTCACGTAGGAGACGCCGACCTTCTCGCCTGCGAGCAATTGACGGTGAAGAGGACGCGCTCACGACCAACCGGGCGACCGGCGGGCGTGGCCCTCGCTCAACCAACCAGGCCGACTCGGCGACCCAACCGCGAGGCCCGCGCAATCGGACCAATCCACCCGCGCAGCCAGGCAAGCCAGGCCTTCGCGCAACCCGGCGCCGTCTCTCGCGCAACCCACTGGGCCCACTCGCGGAGGCAAAACCGGGCGACTCGCGCACCCAAAGCGGGCGACTCGCGCAACCCGGATGGGCGACTCGCGCACGCGAAACGGGCGACTCGCGTGGGCCGGGTGCCGTGCCCTCGGCACCCGGCTTGCGAGCCGGCGGGGTGGAGTCAGTCCTTGCGGTCGCCCGTGAGCCCCGCGCGGCGCAGGGCGTCGGCCATTGCGCTGTTGGCCAGCCCCCCACCGGAACCGCCCGAACCACCCGAACTGCCGCCCTGCCGGCCGCCCCCGCCGCGCCGGTCGCCGCCGCGGCCGCGCTGGTCGCCGCCCCGCTGTGCGCCCTTCTGGTCGCGCGGTCCGCCCTTCTGGTCGCGGGGCCTGCCCTTCTGGTCACGAGGGCCACGATCGCCGCCCTTCTGATCAGCGGAGCGCGGCTGCTTGGGGCTCACCTCGTCGTCGAGGCGGAGGGTCAGCGAAATGCGCTTGCGCGCTTCGTCGACCTCCAGCACCTTGACGCGCACGACGTCCCCGGACTTGAC
>DASYES010000872.1:0-3763 GCA_036498885.1 Pseudonocardia sp. | reverse complement strand
AGGGCGCGGGGCTCGGCGCGAAGTGCGCCCTGATCACCGACGGCCGCTTCTCGGGCGGGTCGAGCGGCATCTCGGTGGGGCACATCTCCCCCGAGGCCGCCGCGGGCGGTGTCATCGGCCTGATCGAGGACGGCGACACGGTGCTCATCGACGTGCGGAGCCGGACGCTCGAGGTGCAGGTCAGCGACGAGGTGCTGGCCGAACGCCGGTCCAAGATGGACGCTTCCGAGCAGCCGTGGCAGCCGAAGGACCGCGACCGCCCGGTCTCGAAGGCTCTGCGCGCCTACGCGGCGCTCGCGACGAGCGCGCACACGGGCGCCGTTCGCCGAGTGCCCTGACGTCTCCGGCCGGCTCGGATGCTGCCGCGGCATCCGGGCCGGCTCCGGCTGACCGCCGACTCTCCCTCAGACGCGCAGGAACAAATACACGAGCACACCCACGGCCACGCCGATCACCAGCGCCAGCACGCCCCACGAGGCCGGCCGCCGGTGCCAGGCACTGCCGTTCTCGATCGCGATCCTCCCGGCCCCGGTGAGCACGAGCGTGGCGGCCGCGAGCCCGAGCACGACGTCCAGCTCCACCGCGTTCGCCCCTGCGGCCGTGATGAAGAAACCACCCGACAGCTTGATCAGCACCGCGTTGATCTTGATCGCGACCAGCGCGGCGGCCGCGAGCGGCGTGAGTACGCCCAGCACGACGAAAGCCCCGGCCACCAGCTCCGCGATCCCGGTGGCCCACGACAGCGTGAGGGCCTGCTGGTAGCCGTACCGCTCGAGCATCCGGCCGAACTCGGCGACGCCAGGCCCGTCCCACAGCCCGAACACCTTCTGCATGCCGTGGGCGAAGAACGTGCCGCCCACAGCGAACCGAAGGATCAGCAGCCCGACATCCGTGGCGCCGTTCCATGCCAGCGGCCTGCGGTTCGGACGCGTGGTGCCCGCCTCCGGCTCGCCGAAGGAACTACCAGGACCAGGGAGCATCGACGTCGGCCGGTCGGTCATCCCGGGAGGGTAAACGCGTCGGGCCGGTTACGCACCCGGCTCGGCCCGTCACTCACCCGGATCAGTATCCGTCCTCCACCAGGTTCGGCGGCTGCTCCCCCCGTGCGTAGGCACCGAGCTGTTCGGCGACCACCTCGTAGGCGCGCCGTCTCGTGCTCGGCACGCTGCCGCCGACGTGCGGCGTGACGAGCAGGCCCGGCGCGCGCCACAGCGGGTGGTCGGGGGGCAAGGGCTCGGGCTCGGTGACGTCGAGTGCAGCACGCAGCCGCCCGCTCGCGAGCTCCGCGGTCAGCGCATCGGTGTCGACCACCAACCCGCGCGCGGCGTTGACCAGCAGTGCCCCGTCCGGCATCGCAGCCAGGAACTTGGCGTCGACGAGCCCGCGGGTCTCGTCGGTGAGGGGCACGACCACTACGCAGGCGTCGTGCCGAGGTAGCAGGTCGAGCACCTCGTCGATGCCGTGCACACCCGGACGAGCCCGCCGTCCGACCAGAGTGGTGTCGACGTCGAAGGGCGCGAGGCGGTGCACCGTGTTCTCGGCGAGGTCCCCCGCGCCGAGGATGAGCACCCTCTTCCCGGCCAGCTCCTCGGTGGTGTGTTGGTCCCAGTGCGCCTCGTCCTGCGCGCGGACGAACCGTGGGAAGTCGCGATAGACCGCGAGGAGGGCCCCGATGACCCACTCCGCCGTGGCGCCGCCGTGGGCGCCTCGGCAGTCGGAGAGTGCGACGCCGTCGGGAAGCCGACCGATCCAGTTCTCTGCACCCGCCGACAGGAGCTGCACCAGTTGCAGCTTCGGCAACGACCTCGCCATGGCCGGCCCGTCGCTGTTCGCGAGGGCGGGCACCAACACCTGCGCGGTCTCCGCCGCCTCGGGAAGCCCGCTGCCGGCGTCGTACTTCAACGGGGTGATCCCGGGGACGGCGGCGAGAGCGGTCATCCCCTCCGCGTGCGGAACCAGAACAACGATGTCGCCCATGCCCCGACCCTAATGACGTGGCTCGGGTCACCCTGCGGGTGTGGGGGTCCAGCACGACGAACCGTTCACCGGCCACTCACTCCGTGCCGCATAGCCTGGGTCCGTGGGAGGACGGGTTCGGCGCGCGGCGGCCACGGCGTTGCTCGGCCTGCTGCTGGCCGGCTGCGCGACGTTCCCCGATCAGGGCCCGCGGGAGTGGCGGGAGCAGGTGGAGGGCGCGGGGGAGCTCGGAGGCCCACCCGTCATTCCGGAACCCACCCCGCCGCAGTCCCCGCCTCCCGGAGGCGGCGCCGGGCAGCCCGGCGCGCCCCAGCAGCCCACAGGGTGCGTCGACCCCGACCCGCAGGTCGTGGCGACCTGCCTGGAGCCGGTGGGCGCGATCGCGGTCCTTCCCGACGGCCGTTCAGCTCTCGTGGCCGAGCGCACGACCGGTCGGGTGTTGCGAGTGCAGCGCGGGGCGGACCCGGTTCTGGTCACCACCGTGCCGGTGGACCCGAGCGGTGGCGGCGGCCTCACCGGGCTGGTGCTCTCCCCGTCCTACGCCGAGGACCAGCTCGTCTACGCCTACGCCACCACCCGCGAGGACAACCGTGTGGTGCGGATCGCGCCGGGCGAGGCTCCCAAACCTGTACTCACCGGCATCCCCCGCGGCCCCCGGAACAACAGCGGAGCACTCGGCGTGGACGTCGACGGATCGCTGCTGGTGGCCACGGGTGACGCCGGAGGTGACCCGGCAGCGCCCGGTTCGCTCGCGGGCAAGCTGCTGCGCATCGACACGCTGGGCCGTCCCGCGCCCGGCAACCCGGACCCCGCCTCGCTCGTGCTCAGCTCCGGGCTGCGGGCGCCGGGCGGGATCTGCATCGACCCGGTGACGACGATGGTGTGGGTGACCGACCGCACCGGCACACAGGACGTACTGCACCTCGTCGTGCCCGGGTCGCTCCCTGCGCCCGCCTGGACCTGGCCCGACCGGCCCGGTGTGGCCGGCTGCGTGGCCCAGCCGGGACTGGTCGCCATCGCGCTCACCGGTGCCGCCTCGCTCTTCGTGCTGCACCCGGGCGACAACGCCATGTTCACGGGGACGCCCGAGAAGATGCTCACCAACACCTACGGCCGGCTCTCGGCGGCCGCCTTCGCCCCGGACGGGCTGCTGTGGCTGGGCACCGTCAACAAGGCGGGCGGCAAGCCCGTTCCCAGCGACGACCGGGTGATCCGGATCCAGCCGCCTGCGGGAGGCGGGGAGAGCCGCACCTGAGGTCGGTGGCGTCAGGCCGCCCGGAGGCGTCCTCCCGTGCGGGCCATGGCGAGCGCGACGACCTGCGTGCGCTGAGTCGCTGCGAAGTTGTCGTCGCTGACCAGGACCAGGGTTCGCTCACCGGTACAGACGTCCGGTCCCCACGTCATGCCCTCGATGTTCCCGAGCCCCTCCAGTCCGACGTCGGCGAGATCGACGAGCAGCGTCTTGCGCGCCGGTTCGATCGACGCCCCGACCAGCGACGGCAGAGCGCGGACGTCGGTGGCGCGGGAGAGGTCGGCCACGTAGACGCGGATCCGGTTGCCCGAGCCGGCCGCGAAGGCCCGCTCCAGGAGGAGGAACCGGGTGGAGGTCGCCGGCTCGCAGGCGAGGATGGACGAGACGCCGGTGTTGCCGTCAGCCGCCGCGCCCCCCGGTCCCTCGGGAGGGAGATCCAGCTCGTAGGCGTACTGGGCGAGGACCGCCCCCTCCACGGACTGCACCGTGATCCGCGTGACGCCGCCCGCCCACGCAGTCGGCTCGGGCTCGTCC
>DASYES010000871.1:0-3035 GCA_036498885.1 Pseudonocardia sp. | reverse complement strand
CCAGATCGCGTCGTTCTACACCGGCGCCATGGCCCGTTCGCGCGAGATCTCCCTGGCCCCGCTGGTGGCCAAGGGGATCGACCTCGTGCTGGTCGGCTCCAACGACCCCGACGCCATGCTGCGCCACACCGACGAGAGCCGTGAGCTCGGGCTGCCGTTCGCGGCCGACCCGTCGCAGCAGCTGGCGCGCATGGAGGGCCCGGAGATCCGCAGGCTCGTCGAGGGTGCCCGCTACCTGCTCACCAACGACTACGAGTGGGAGCTCCTGCTCAAGAAGACCGGGTGGACCGAGGCGCAGGTCGCGGAGAAGGTCGACATCCGGGTCACCACGCACGGCGAGAAGGGCGTGGAGATCCACGGGCCGGAGACGCTCAAGGTCGGCGTCGTCCCGGAGAGCAGCAAGGTCGACCCCACCGGAGTGGGCGACGCCTTCCGCGCCGGATTCTTGGCCGCCGTGGCGGGCGGGCTCTCCATGGAGCGGGCCGCGCAGCTCGGCTCGCTCATCGCCGTGCAGGTGCTCGAGACCGACGGCCCGCAGGAGTGGGAGTGGGACCGCACGAACGCCCTGGAGCGGTTGCGCGACGCCTACGGCCCGGACGCCGCCACCGAGATCGAGCGCGTTCTGCCTGCCTGACCCCGACCTCGACGACGAGCGCGAACGTCACGCCTTCGACCGCACGGGTGGCGCGCCGGCCGGAGTGACGGCGACCTGAAGGCCCGCGCAGGATCATCCGTCCGGAACGGCCGCAGCGGTGGCGGTCACCAGCTCGAAGGATCGAGCCCGGTCCTCGATGTCGTACACGGGTGTGAGGAGCATCAGCTCGTCCGCCCCGGTTCGCTCGGCAAGGTCGGTCAGCTGCCGGGTCACGGAGTCCGGACCACCCAGCACCTGGTCCGTCCGGTACCCGTCCACGAACTGCTGTTCCTCCGCCGTGAACGCGTACCTCGCGGCCTCCGCCCGCGGGAGCAGAAAGCCGGGCTTCCCGGTGGCGCGACGCGCTCGCCACAGGAAGGCGGGCCGCGCCAGCTCGTCGGCCCTGTCGTCCGTGTCGGCGCAGATGGTGTGGACCGCCACCAGCACATAGCTCCGGGATGCCCAGCGCGACGGCCGGAAGTGCTCCCGGTAGACGGCGAGGGCGGCCCCGGCCGTGGACGAGGACAGCAGCCAGGGTGCGGTACCGCTCTCGAACTCCGGTAGCACCGTGACGGCCTGCTCGGCGCTGTCCTGCGCGATGAACCCGAGCAGCTCGCGGACGTGCTGTTCGTAGTCGTCGCCGCCGGCGTCGGGGTCGCCTCGCCGCAGCGAACGTATGGCCGCGGCGTTCGTCGTCCCCGGCCCGCGGCCGATCCCCAGGTCGACCCGGCCGGGGTGCAGGGCGTCGAGCGTGGCGAACTGCTCGGCGACGGCGAGGGGGGCGTGATTGTTCAGCATCACCCCGCCCGAGCCGACCCGGATGCCGGACGTGGCGGCGGTGATCTGCGCGATCAGGACAGCCGGGGCGGCGCTGGCCGACGAGGCCGAGCTGTGGTGTTCGGCGACCCAGAACCGGCGATAGCCGAACTTCTCCACCCGGCGCGCGAGCTCGACGGTGCTGGTGAGGGCGTGGCGTGCCCCACGCCCCCTCTCCACCGGCGACAGGTCCATCGCGGACAACGGCACGGAGATCATGCCCTCGAACGTAACGAGATCCGAGCAGCCGCCCGGGTCCGTTCGGTCACACCGCTCAGAGGCGCACCGGGTAGGCCGGCTCCGGCACCTCCGGCCGGATGCGCTGCTCCACGAAGATGCCGTGCCAGAGCAGGAACACCAGCAGCGTCCAGATGCGGCGGCTGTGGTCGATCGGACCCTCGCGGTGGGCGTCGAGCATGCGTTGGACGGCGGCGAGGTCGACGAGGTGGTCGGCCTGCGAGTCGCGAATGATGTCGCGCGCCCAGACGTACATCTCGTCGCGCAGCCACAGCCGGATCGGTACCGGGAAGCCGAGCTTGCGCCGGTGCAGCACGTGCGGGGGGACGATGCCCTGCAACGCCCGCCGCAGCGCGTACTTGGTGGTGCCCTCGGCGAGCTTCTCCGACAGCGGCAGCCCGGACGCCACGGCGAAGACCTCGGGGTCGAGGAACGGCACCCGCAGCTCGAGTGAGTTGGCCATCGTCATCTTGTCGGCCTTGACGAGGATGTCGCCGCGCAGCCACGTGAACAAGTCGACGTGTTGCATCCGGGCCACCGGGTCCCACCCCTGCGAATCGCGGTAGTGGGCGGCCGTGATGTCGGTGTGCGAGCGGCGCGGGTCGTACTGGCGCAGGACCCCGGCGAGCTGGTCGTCGCGGAAGATCCGGGCGTTGCCGTAGTAGCGCTGCTCCAGCGGGAGCGCACCGCGGCGCAGCAGGTCCTTGCCGCGCATGCCCTCGGGAAGTCGGGTGGACGCCCGGCCGAGCAGCCCGCGCACGGCGCCGGGCACCTTCTCGAACGGGGCGAGTGACAGGGGCTCGCGATAGATCGTGTAACCGCCGAAGAGCTCGTCGGCGCCCTCCCCGGACAGCACGACCTTGACGTGCTGGCGCGCCTCGCGCGCGATGAACCAGAGCGGTACGAGCGCCGGGTCGGCCACCGGGTCGTCGAGATACCAGACGATGAGCGGCAGCGCGGCCATCATCTCGTCGGGTTTGACCGTGCGGACTACGTGCCGCACGCCGATCGCCGCAGCCGACTCGGCCGCCACGTCCACCTCGGAGTAGCCCTCGCGCTCGAAGCCCGTGGTGAAGGTGATCAGGTTCGGGTTGTGCTGCTTGGCCAGCGCGGCGATCGCCGTGGAGTCGATCCCGCCGGACAGGAACGCGCCGACCGTGACGTCGGCGCGCATGTGCTTGGCGACGCTGTCGCTGAGCACGTCGGCGATCCGCGAGTGCAGAGCGGACGACCCGCCGGCGGCACCGGAGTGGAACGTCGGTGTGAAGTAGCGCTCCTGCTCCACCTCGCCGCCGGGCCGGACCGTGAAGTGGGTGCCGGACTCGACGCGCCGGATCGAGCGGTGCAG
>DASYES010000870.1:0-1593 GCA_036498885.1 Pseudonocardia sp. | reverse complement strand
GCCCACTCGATCTCACCGGCGAGGTCGCGCAGCGACGCCGCATCGGTGCCTGCCTTCACACGGGCGGCCGCCTGCCCGACGATCCGCACCTTGCCCTCGAGCAGCTGCCACTGGTCGCCGCCGACCACCCGCGGCCAGAAGTAGCGGAGCTGGCGCAGCGCGGCCGCGTGGAACGTGCGCGCCTGAACGCCCGCGACCCCGAGCGCCCGCAGCCGCGTACGCATCTCCCCTGCTGCTCGGGCCGTGAAGGTGACGGCGAGGACCTGGCCCGGCGCCACATGGCCGGTGCGCGCGAGATGCGCGATGCGACGGGTGATCGTGCGCGTCTTGCCCGTGCCCGCGCCTGCCAGCACGCAGACCGGCCCCCGCGGCGCGGTGACCGCCGCGAGCTGCTCGTCGTCGAGGCCGGACTCCGGGGCGTCGGGGACGAGGCGCGCACTCACCCGACCATCCTGACACCCGGGGAAGACAGAACGGTCGCCGGTCGTTCTACCGGCATGGCTGAGGTGACGATGTACTCGACGACGTGGTGCGGCTACTGCCGCCGGCTCAAGCTGCAGATGGATCAGGCCGGCATCGCTTACACCGAGGTCGACATCGAGCGCGACCCTGAGGCGGCCCGGTTCGTGGAGGGGGTCAACGGCGGCAACCAGACCGTCCCCACGATGGTCTTCGCCGACGGCACGGCGCTGACCAACCCCCCGTTCGCGGTGGTGGCGGAGAAGGTGGCCGACCTGGCGGCGTAAAGCGAGCACCGCACACATCTCGCTGCCACTGCACACACCGTCGATGGTGTGTGTAGTGGCAGTTGCGTGTGTGCCGTGGCTCAGTCGCGGAAGCGCGCTCTCAGGCGGGCTGCCACGGGGGTGAAGTCGGCCAGGTCGACCCAGGTCCATCTGACCATCGCCAGGCCCTCGGCACGCAGGGCGTCCTCGCGGCGCTTCTCCTCCACGAGGACAGCGGCGGGATCACTGCCGGCGACGCGGCCGTACTTCACGAGGCCGTCGAATTCGCCGACCGTGCACAGCTCGGGCCAGCCGAAGTCGACACGGCCGATGAATCCGCCGTCTCCGGACCGCCGAACCTCCCACTGCAGCACCGGATCGGGCAGCCCCGCCGCGACGATCGCAATCCTGCTCCGAGACTCCCCGACGCTCTCGCTCCGCCCGTCGGCGAATGCGACGACCCGCCGTGCACCGGGGGCGCCCGGCCAGCGCCGGGCCCGTTCGAGAACGGTGTGGAGGGCCGACCGGTCGACCCGATCGACGCGTCTGAGAGACAGCGCGGAGTCGGCCAGTACCACCGACTTCTCGAACGGGAGCGTGCGCGCCAGGTCGATGACCGTACGGGCGAGCGACGTGACCTTCAGTCCGGCGATCAGCACGACCTCGTCAGGGTCCAGCCCGGCGGTGTGCACGTGGACCCGTGCGCCCGAACGGCCGCCCGTGCGCCGTGACCTGGTGACGTGCACGCGGTCCAGACGGACCGCCCAGATGGGGAGCCGGTGCATCACCGCCGCCGAGACATGGCTGACGACAGCGTCGTGCGAGAGGACCTGCATGGCCGCGCGGGTCTGGAGAACGTGCCTCACGA
>DASYES010000869.1:0-8672 GCA_036498885.1 Pseudonocardia sp. | reverse complement strand
AGCCGGGCTGCTTGGGCAGGTACCGGAATAGGTGCCCCAGCCGGAACTTCGCGAACCGGACCCAGCGGTGCTCGCCATCGATCCCGAGCAGTACCTGCGCGACCGCCAGGCAGACCAGCTCGGCGTCGGTCAGCCGTGGCCGCCGGCCCCGGCCCTGCCGTGGCGGAACCACGTGATCGTCGATCTCCACATAGAGTGCTGTCAGGAGGGTGTCCAGGTCGTTCGTCACAGTCGATCATGGGTGCCCTCCACTCATGTCCGGGCTGATCGACACGCCGTGTTCAAGGAATCGATCATCTAGCGCGTCAGGTCCGGCTGATCGTCACCTCGACGAGGCGGCGGTCGGCCGTGCTCACCTCGTGGACGGGTCCGGTCAGCTCCACCGCCCCCGTCAGCACCGGGCTCTCGCAGCTCGTGCCGACGAAGAGCTCGATCGTGCCCGGCTCGACCACTCGCACCATCCGCCGGTCGCTGAAAGCGAGCCGCTGGGTGGGTACGTCGAAGGTGACCTCGGCGCTCTCACCCGCGTCCAGGTGCACGCGGGCGTAGCCCAGCAGCTGCACCACCGGGCGCGTCACGGTGGCGACGACGTCCGTAGCGTAGAGCTGGACGATCTCCGTGCCGGCCCGGTCGCCGGTGTTGGTGACCCGGCAGACCGCCTGGATCGCGCCGTCCGTGGCCACCTGCTCGGCAACGACACGCAGGTCGGCGTGCTCGAACGCCGTGTAGGAGAGCCCATAGCCGAACGGGCGCACCGGCTCGGTGTCGATGTTGCTCACCGAGCTGGCGCCCCCGAGCTTCGGGTGCAGGTAGCTGTAGGGCTGCGCACCGACCGAGCGGGGCAGGCTCACCGGGAGCCGTCCCGAGGGGTTGACGCGGCCCGACAGCACCCCGGCGATCGCCGCAGCGCCTTCCTGCCCGGGAAAGAACGCCTGGACGACGGCAGCACACCGGTCGAGCGCCCACCCGACGGCGTACGGCCGCCCGGTGAGGAGCACGAGGACGACCGGGGTGCCGGCGTCCAGCAGCGCCTCTACGAACTGTCGCTGCACGCCCGGGAGGTCCAGCGACTCGGCGTCGCAGCCCTCACCGGAGGTGCCGCGACCGAAAAGGCCCGCCCGGTCGCCGACCACCGCGATGCAGAGCTCCGCGTCCCGGGCAGCGGCCACAGCGGCGGCGAAGCCGGTGGTGTCCGCGGTGTCCACGTCGCAGCCGCGGGTGTGCTCGATGCGCGCCCCGGGCAGCTCGGCCCGCAGCGCGGCGAGCACGCTCGACACGTCGAGACCGAGCTCGGTGCCCGGGTGCTGGGCGAGTACGTGGTTGGCGAAGCTGTAGCAGCCGAAGAGCGCCGAGGTGTCGTCGGAGTTCGGGCCGACCACCGCGATCCGGCTCCCGGTGCCCGGGTCCAGCGGGAGGATGCCGTCGTTGCCGAGCAGCACCACCGACTCCTCGGCCAGCCGCGCTGCCAGCGCCCGGTGCCCGGCGGGGTCGAGATCGATGGCATCTTCCACGGCGTCCTCGTCGAACACCGCGTCGAGCAGGCCGAGCCGGGCCTTCTGCGCCAGCACCCGGTGCACGGAGCGGTCGACAACCTCCTCGGGCAGCTCGCCGGATCGCACCAGGGCGGCGAGCGGCGCCAGGTAGGCCGTGCCGGTCGGCAGCTCGACGTCGATGCCCGCAACGAGGGCCTGCGCCGCCGCGTCACCCAGGTCGGCCGCCACCCCGTGCAGGGTGTGCAGGAACGCGACGGCGAAGTAGTCCGACACCACCGTGCCTGCGAAGCCCCACCGCTCCCGCAGCACACCGGTGAGCAGTCCGGCGTCGGCGGCGACCGGGAGGCCGTCGATCTCCGCGTAGGAGTTCATCACCGAGTCCACGCCGCCGTCGAGCACGGCCATCTCGAACGGGGGCAGCAGGACGTCGGTGACCTCGCGCGGCCCGGCGTACACCGGTGCGAGGTTGCGTCCGGCCCGCGAGTTGGAATACCCGACGAAGTGCTTCAGGGTGGCCACGACACCGGTGCTCTGGACGCCCCGGACGTATGCGGTCGCGACCGTGCCGACCAGGTAAGGGTCCTCGGAGATGCACTCCTCGACCCGGCCCCACCGGGCGTCCCGCACCACGTCGAGCACCGGGGCCAGCCCCTGGTGCACGCCGAGCGCGCCCATCGACCGTCCGATCGCCGCGCCCATCTCCTCCACCAGTTCCGGGTGGAAGCTCGCGCCCCAGGACAGCGGCGCCGGGAAGGTGGTGGCCTTCCAGGCAGCGAGCCCCGTGAGGCACTCCTCGTGCACCAGCGCCGGAATGCCGAGGCGGGTGTGCTCGGTGAGCCAGCGCTGCTTCGCGGCGAGGGCCCTGGCGCCCCCGACGGGGTCGACCGGAGCGGTGCCGAACGGGCGGGTCACGTGTCCGAGCCCGTGCTGGGCGAAGTCCTCGAACCCGCTCTCCTCGGACTGCATCGCGTCCTGCATCGGGGCGACGTCGCCGCCCTCGCCGGAGCCGCCCCGCCCCTCCCACAGGCCCACGAGCTGGGCGAGCTTCTCCTCGAGCGTCATGCGGGCGACGAGCTCGGCGACCCGCGGGTCGTCGGTGCCTGTCGCGGCGCTCGTCGTGGACACGTCGGTACTCATGACGTCCTCTCGGAAGTTCGGCGATCGGGGAGGTTCACTTGCCGGCGCCCGCGGTGAGGCCCGCGAGCAGGAAGCGGCGCCCGAGCAGGTAGACCACCAGCAGGGGGAGCAGGGAAAGGGTCACTGCGGCTGTCACCAGCGGCACGTTGGTGCCGTACTGGCCCTGGAAGTCCCACAGCCCGAGCGTGAGCACCCGCACGGCGGGGTCCTGGGTGAGCACCAGGGGGAACAGGAACCCGTTCCAGGCCTGCAGCGCGGTGTAGATGCCGATCGTCGCCAAGCCGGACCGCGACAGCGGGAGTACCAGGGAGAAGAGCGTGCGCACCGTGCCCGCCCCGTCGATGGTGATCGCCTCGTACAGCTCCTTGGGGACGTCGCGCAGGCTCGAGGTCAGCACCACGATCGACAGGGGCAGCGCGAAGGCGGACGTCGGCAGGATGATCGCGAGCAGGGAGTCGTACAGCCGCAGCTGGGTGATCATCAGGTACAGCGGCACGATCACCGCCTGGGCCGGCACCGCCAGACCGAGCAGGACCACCGAGAAAGCGGTGGAGACCAGCCGGCTGCGGCTGCGCACGATCGCGTACGCGGCCGGGAGTGCCAGAGCGATCACGATCGCGACGCACGCCACCGTCACGAGCAGGTTGTTCAGGAAGTAGCGCGGGAACTGGGAGGTGAGAACGGTGATGTAGTTCCCGACGGTGAGGCTCGACGGAAGCGCCATCGGCCCGTCGGCGAGGTATGCGCCCGACGCCCGGAGGCTCGTGACCGCCAGGAAGTACAGCGGTACCCCGACGATGACGAGCCAGACGCCGGCGCCCAACCCGCCGGGTACGTTCGGCCGCCGCCAGCGGGCCGACGTCCGTGATCGCCTGCGAGGCGCAGCGGTGGTGCCCGCGTCAGGGGGTGACGGCGGGGCCGGCCGCGTCGAGCTCGTCGTGGTCACGAGCCCTCCTCGCTGACGCTCGTCAGGTCCGTGCGCACATGTACTGCGTCCAACGGTGACCTCGCAAGCTCGGTCACATCCCCTCCCGCTGACTGGTCATCTGCCGGTAGCCGGTGACCCGGGTGATCACGAGCGAGAGCGCGGTGCCGATCACGAGTAGCACCACCGCGAGCGCGGCGGCGTAGCCCATCTGGAAGCTGCGGAAACCCTCGATGTACATGTGCAGCGGCAGGATCCGCGTGGCCGTGCCTGGGCCGCCGTTCGTCAGGATCAGCACGATCTCGAAATAGGTCAGCGACCCGACGACGATCAGCACGCCAGAGGTGATGATCGTGTCGCGCAACTGGGGCACCGTGACCGACCGGAACTGTCGCCACCGGCCGGCGCCGTCAAGCGTGGCGGCCTCGTAGAGCGACTCCGGGATCGCACGGGTGGCGCCCTGGTAGAGCAGCGTGTGGAACGGCATGAACTGCCACGAGATGACGAAGAGGATCACGTAGAACGCGAGCGACGGGTTGCCGATGAAGTTGCCGTCGGGCACCCCGACCAGCGGGCCCAGCACGCTCGCCAGCCCGAAGTTGGGATCGAACAGCGTGCCCCACAGCACCGCGATCGCGGCGCCGGACATGAGCTGCGGCACGAAGAAGATCGCCGCGAGCACGGCCCGCGTGCGCTGCTTACCGGCCAGGTAGACACCGAGCGGCAACGCGACGGCCGTCTGCAGCAACCAGGACAGCAGCGTGAGCATCCCGGAGAGCCGCAGCGAATCGAGGAACAACTGGTCCCCGGCCAGCGCCTGCCAGTTCTGCATCCCCACCCACACCGGCGGGTTCAGCCCGTCGTAGGCCGTGAAGCTGAGGTAGATCAGCCCCAGCATCGGGACCAGGGCGAACAGCGCGAAGAACACCAGGGCGGGCACGACCCAGCCGAAGCCGGGCCGTGCCACGTCCACATGGGAAGCGCCACTCACTGCGCGGCCGCGTCCATCGCCTGACCGAACTGCTCCGGGGTCATGCTGCCCAGGAACACCTGCGAGAGGTTGGTGAGCATCGCCTGGGAGACGTCGGCCGGGAGGGCCTGGTCCCAGGACTGCGTGAAGCTCGGCGCGTCCTGCACCATCTTGTAGACGTACTGGTTGTAGTCGGCGAACTCGCCGGTGGCGATCTGCTGGTCCAGCCCCTTGATGGCCGGCACCTGGCCGACGTCGATCATGCCCTTGACGTACGCGGGGCTGGTCATGTCGTCGATCAGGAACTTCGTGGCTGCCGCGACGTCCGACGAGCTCGCGGCCACCGAGTAGAAGTTGCTGGGGTTGCCGACGATGACCTTGGGGTCACCGGCACCGCCCTCGACCGCAGGGAAGTCGGCCCAGCCGAGCTTGCCCGCCTTCACGAAGTCGGGGAAGTTGTCGTTGAGGCTCGTGACCTCCCACGAGCCCATGAGCTCCATCCCGGCGCGGCCGCTGGTGAGCAGCGCCTGGGAGCCCTGGTTGTCGTAGTTGACCGCCGAGAAGTTGCTGCCGAACGCGCCCCGGTCGATCAGATCCTTGATCTGGCGCAGCGACGTGACCACCGCGGCGTCGCTCCACGCACCCGGCGTGCCGTTGACGATCGCCTGGAACTTCTCCGGGCCGCCGTTGCGTTCCAGCAGGTACTCCAGGTACATCAGCTCGGTCCACGGCTGCGAGCCCGCCAGGGCGATCGGCTGCACCCCGGCGCCCTTCAGCTGGTCGACCATGTCCAGGAAGCCCTGCCACGTCGTGGGGAAGGTGCTGATGCCGGCCGCCGAGAGGACGTCCTTGTTGTAGAAGAAGGACACGGGCTGCACGCCCTGCATCGGGATGCCGTAGACCTTGCCGTTGATCGTCCCGACGTCGAGCACGCTGGGCAGGAAGGCGTCCTTCACTGCGGGGTTCGCGTCGAGGGCGGCGCTCAGGTCGGCCACCTGACCGGCGTCGACGTAGCCCTTCAGGTTGCCGCCGCCCCAGTTGTAGAAGACGTCCGGCGCGTTCGGTGACCCGATCGCCGTCTGCAGCGCCGCCTTGTAGGGGTCGTTGACGTAGGTTCGGAGCGCGATGTCCGGGCCCTCACCGGAGTTGAAGGAGTCGACGGCGGCCTGCTGCACGCCGTTGATGCCCTCGTTCTCGAGCGTCCACAGCGTGAGCCCGCCCCCGCCCGCCCCCGCGGGGCCGGCGGTGCCACAGGCGGCGGTGGCGGTGACGGTCAGCGCGACGGCGGCTGCAGCCAGCGCCGTCCGCATGGTGGACCAGGTCGGCATGTGCTCTCCCTCGGGGAGTGGATTCAGTGGTCGGTCGCGGCATGTGCCCCCGTCAGGCAGCGGCCACGACCCGGGGTTCGGCGGGCTGCTGCGGGGTGGTCCACCGGGTGCGCGACTGCGCGGGCGCGTGCCGCTCGGAGTCGACGGCGATCGGCCGCTCACCGAGGAAGAAATCCGCGAGGCCCGAGCACGGGAACGACTCGGTGCCGCGCGAACGGCACTGTCGACCGGCCAGATCGGGCGGTAGTGCCGATCGTCCCGTGATGCGGGACGTGGCGGCGCCCTGAGGTCGTCTGGTCACTGCGGACTCCCCTTCGAGCCGACGCCGAAACTTTCCGAGACTTGCGAATCAAGGTGGCCGACCGTAGGTTTCCGAGCCGACGATCGTCAAGCCCTCGGAGGACGACCGATATCGCGCTGTGACCGCCACAGAAAGTTTCGGCTAGCATTCGCGCGGCCCGAGCTCGGGAGGATCCCTGGACACGACCAGCAGTCGCGTGACGATCGCGGAGATCGCCGAGCACGCCGGCGTGTCCGTCCCGACGGTCTCCAAGGTCCTGAACGGCCGCTCCGACGTCGCCGAGGCCACCCGCCTACGGGTCCAGCGTGTGATGGCCGACCGCGGCTACCAGCGACGCAAGCCCGGCACCCGGCGGCGGGTCGGCCTCGTGGACATGGTGCTGCCGAGCCTCGACTCGCCCTGGGTGGTCGAGGTGCTTCGCGGCGCCGAGGCCGAGGCCAGGAAGGCGGGCGCCCAGATCGTCCTCACCTCGGCGGAGAACCGTCCCGCAGGCGACCGGCAGTGGCTCGACCACCTGATGGCCCGCCGTTCGGACGGGCTCGTGCTCGTGGTGAGCGAGCCGGACCCGGAGGTGGCGGAGCAGCTGGCCGCCCTGCACACCCCGATCGTGCTGCTGGACCCGGTGGGCGGGAGCGACCCCTCGTTCGCCACGGTCGGCGCCACGAACTGGGCAGGCGGGCTCAGCGCCGTCGAGCACCTGGTCTCCCTCGGGCACCGCCGGATCGGCGTGATCTCCGGGCGTCCGCAGCTGGTGTGCAGCCAGGAGCGCGTCGAGGGCTACCGGGCCGCTCTGGGACGCGCCGGCATCGCGCCCGACGAGGACCTCGTACATTTCGGCGACTTCCGGCCCCGCGGCGGCAGGCTGGGCGCCCAGCAGATGCTCGACCTGGCCGAGCCCCCCACGGCGATCTTCGCCGGCTCGGACATGCAGGCCGTGGGCGTCTACCAGGAGGCCGCGGCGCGCGGCCTGCGCATCCCCGAGGACCTCGCCGTGGTCGGGTTCGACGACATCGCGTTCTGCGAGGACATGACCCCGCGGCTCACAACGGTGCGCCAGCCCCTCGCCCGGATGGCGAGCGAGGCCGTGCGGCTGGCGCTGGCGGCCGAGGACACCACACCCCCACCCCGCGTGGAACTGGCGACACACCTGGTCCTGCGCGAGAGCACAGGCCCAGCCCCCCAAAACTGACCCCACCGCGCGAGTCGCCCGGAACTTCCGCGCGAGTCGCCCATTTCCCGCGCGCGAGTCGCCCACCACCTCGCAACCGCGACTCGACCGTTCCCGCCTATGACCGCCTCCCCGCGCAGGGGCCGGTGCAGCGATGGACACAGATCGCCCTATCTGACGCGGAACGAACAGCGCCATGTGTCCACGTCGCGATGGCCCGTGATGATCGCCGCGAGATCGGGGTTTCAGCCCTTGTGAGGGCTGAAACGCGGATTTCGGAGCGATCAGGCCTGGCAGGCACGGCCGTCGAGGCTCGCGCGGACGCCCGGCAGCGCTGATTCCACGTCCCGCAGTCGGCCCGTCGGTCAACCCGCTCGAACGCCGTACTCCAGGTACCAGGTCTCGCCTGCCGCCCTCGCCCCCAGCGCCGCGACGACCCGGCGATGCAGCCACGGAGCCAGCCGGGGTGCGAGCTCGGCGGGCGAGACGTAGGTCCACGAGGCCAGCTCGTCGGGCGGGAGCTTGATCGCGCCTGCCTGCCGGTCGTCCAGCACACCGCCATCGAAGACGAACAGCACGCGGCTGACACCCTCGCGCGGGGCCCAGTCGACGACCAGCAGCGCGCCGGGCGTCAGGTCGAGGCCGAGCTCCTCCCGCAGCTCCCGCACACATGCCTCGCGGGGTGTCTCGCCGTCCTCGACCATCCCGCCCGGGATCTCCCACGTCTCCTTGTACGTCGGCTCGACGAGCAGCACCCGCTCTGCGGCGTCCACGAACAACGCTCCGGCCGCGATCAACGCTCGGGTCATCCGAAGAGTATAGTTGCTTATTGGCAGGCAACTACATGAGGAGGCGACATGACGGAAACCTTCGACAACGACGACGTCATCCGGCTCCGGGTGGCTCTGACCCGCATCGCGCGCCTCCTCGACCGCCAGTCCCAAGGCGCCTCGCTGACCCGCACCCAGGCATCCGTGCTGGCCACGGTCTCCCGCCTCGGTTCGGTACGGCTGTCCGATCTGGCCGATGCCGAGGGTGTGAACCCCACCATGCTGTCGCGCATCGTCGCGAAGCTGGAGGACCGCGGCCTGCTCAGGCGCAGCACGGACCCCGACGACCGGCGCGTGGCCCACGTCGAATGCACGGACGCCGGCACCGCGGAGCACCTGCGTGTGCGCAACGAACGCACCCAGCTGCTCGGGGAACGACTCGCCGGGCTTTCCGAGGCCAGCGCGGCCGAGTTGCTCGCCGCCCTGCCGGCCCTGGAGTCACTCGCAGACCAGTGCTCCCCACACAGCCCACGCAAGGAGAATCGATGACTGTAGTCGGCGAGCGGGCACTCGCCCCCCT
>DASYES010000868.1:0-3582 GCA_036498885.1 Pseudonocardia sp. | reverse complement strand
GCACCTCTCGCCCGGAACCGTGCGCAACTACCTGTCGTCGGCGATGCAGAAGCTCGGTGCCGGGACCCGCATGGAGGCGGTGGAACGGGCGCACGACCGCGGCTGGCTCTGACCGTTCACCGGGTGGCGCGGTAGAAGCCGACACCGAGCCTGCCGCGGCCGCATTCGGCCACGTCCGTCAGACCGGCCTCGCGCATCCGCGTGGGGATCTGGTCCCCCACGTTGCCGTGCACCCGCTTGGCGCGGCCCATCCATCGGCCGAACAGGCCGTGGGGATGCCCGGCGAAGTCGACGAGGTGCAGTCGCCCGCCCGGTCGCAGCACACGGCGCACCTCGGCCAGGGCGCGCTCCTTCTCGGCCTCGTCGAGGTGGTGGAACATCAGGGCGGACAGCACCCGGTCGACGCTCCGGTCCGGGTAGGGCAGCTCTGCTGCACTCCCGAGGTCCCACCGGACGTCGAGCCCGTCCCGGGCGGCCTTCCGCCGGGCACGGCCGAGCGCGAGCGGGTCGGGGTCGAGCCCGACGACATTCGACTGTGGGTGCCGGCGCTTGACGAGGAGTGCGAGGTTGCCCGTGCCGGTACCGATCTCCAGCACCTGATGTCCCGGTGCGATCCCCGCCTGGTCGGTCAACCGGCGGTGCAGGGACGGCACGCCCAACAGCCGGGTGAAGGGGTCGTAGACGGGCAGCAGCCCGTCGTGCCCCATCGCGGGCAGGTAGCCGTGTCCGTGCCCCGTATGTAGCGGTGCAGGCTCGCGCATGGTGATGCCCCCTGATTCATGCGACGATCATTCGATGCCATCCTCGAGTCTGGATCGGGATGCACCAGCGGCCAAGGATGGTTTTGCGGGAGCGATAGCACGATCTTCGGTGCCATCCACGGCGGTTGCCGGCGCGGTGGAGCAGGGAGTTCCCCTCTACGCCTACGTCCGGCTCCCCGGCGTGCCGCCCGTCGACGTGCTGCGCTGGGGTGAGGTGCTGCACCACGACCGGCAGCAGCGCGTGCATCCCCACGCGCACGACTTCCTCGTGCTCCTCTACGTGGAACGCGGTGGTGGTTCCTTCCACGTGGACGGCCGTGAGTGGCCGCTCGGCACCGGTGACCTGTTCGTGGTGGCGCCCGGTGAGGTGGTGACACCTGGCACGGGCGCCGACGGCGAGCACGGCGAGGCCTGGGTTGTGTTCTTCCCACCGGACGTGGTCGAGCCGAGCCTTCCCGGGACCTTTCTCTCCTGGCGTGCGCACCCCCTGCTGTTTCCGTTCGTGCGTGGCGTGGTGGGGGGCGCACAGCGGCTCCACGTACCCGCCGCCGAGCGGGCCGGCTTCTCCGAACGCCTGGCCGCGCTGGAGCGCGAGCTCCGTGAGCGGCGTGACGGCTACAACGAGGCCGTTCTGGCCCATCTCACGCTCGTCCTCGTGGCCGTCTCCCGGCTGGCCGCCGATGTTTCCGGTGACCTCGTGCTGCGTGACGAGCCGATGCTCGCCGCGGTCTTCGACGTGATCGAGGAGAGCTACCGGCGTCCCATCTCGTTGAGCGACGTCGCGCGCGCCGTCGGTCTCACACCCGGCCACCTCACCACCGTGGTCGGCCGGAAGACGGGCCGCACCGTGCAGCAGTGGATCACCGAGCGACGGATGAGGGAGGCGCGCCGGCTCCTCGCGGGGACCGACCTCACCGTCGAGGCGATCGGCGCCAGGATCGGCTACCGCGACGCCAGCTACTTCATCAAGCGGTTCCGGCGCAGCCACGGCTCCGCCCCGCAGGAGTGGCGCCGCGCGGGCCGCAGCAGCTGACCCAGCGCGATTACTGGGACACGGACAGTCCGAGCAGTAGATTCCGATACCGATGGATCCGCGACGTCCCACCCCGCCTCCGTGGCTGCCCGCGGCGCGTCCGCAGGTTCCCCCACCGGCCGTCTCCGAGCCCCCGCGGGCCGAGCCCCCGCCTGCCGCTCCGCCTCCCCCGCCGCCCGCCCGTCCGCGGTTCGACTGGCGCAGGCTCACCCGCTCCCGGCGAGGTGCTGCCGGCCTCGCCGTCGTCGCCGCTGCGCTACTGCTGTGGCCGTTCTCCGGGCTGTCGTGGATCCCCTGGCTCGCCGGGTTCGGGGCGCTCGTCGTCCTGAGGTTGCTGCGGCTGGACGGCCTGCTGCGGGGATGGGATCTGCCCCTCGCGGGCCTGGTCGTCGTCGTCGGGCTGATGATGAGCACCGGCCCCTGGGCATGGGCGCTCGCGGTGAGCATCGGGGTGCTGTTCGCGGGGCTCGTCCGGCTGCCGGCCTGGCGGCTCGCGGCGGTGGGCGCGGTGCTGTGCCTGATCACCGGCGTCGGTTTCGCGGTGACCGATCTTGCGCAGCAGCAGCAGGCTGCCGCGTCGTACGAGGTGCTGCAACAGCAGAACAGAGCGGATCAGGGTGCACCGCGGCCGCAGAGCGTGCTGCCGTCGCTGCTCAACCGGATCGCCATGGGCAGCCCGGGAGCCGTGTGCGACAACCTGCTGAGCGAGCCGGTCCGCACGCCCTTCGCCGCTTCCGTCGGACAGCCCGACTGCGCAGCTGCGGTGATGACGCTCGCGGCGCGCGTGTCGGACCGCATCCGGTACGCCCAGGCCGAGATCCCCTCGGTGCCCACCGCCACAGGGATCGAAGCAGACGCGTGCAACATGAGCTGGGGTTCGACAGCGCAGGCAGGGCCGCAGATCGGCCACTTCACCATCGGCACCGTGGCGCCGTCGCGCTACGTCGTGACCGGCTTCCGCCCGTGCTGAGCCCGGTCAAGACGTAGCGGCTGGTCAGTCCCCGCCGGCGCCGGACTCCTGCGAGGCGGCGCCCTCAGGTCGCGCGCTCTTCGGCTCGGCGCCGTTGGTGGCGGCGCCGTCCGACGGGTTGTGGGGCGAGGCCGCTCCGACGGCGTCCACCGAGCCGTTGGTGCCGGCAGCCGTTGCGTCGCCGCGCCGCACCGAGGCGAGCAGCATCTGGGACACGTCGAGGATCTCGACGCCCGCGCCCTTGTCCTCGCTCTGGCGCTGGGTCAGGCCGTCGGAGAACATCACCCGGCAGAACGGGCAGCCGGTGGCGATCTTCTCCGCGCCGGTGCCGAGCGCTTCGTCCACGCGTTCGAGATTGACGCGCTTCCCGATCTTCTCCTCCATCCACATGCGGGCGCCACCTGCGCCGCAGCAGAAGGACCGGTCGGCGTGGCGGGGCATCTCGTTGAGCTTCACGCCCGCGGCTCCGACGAGCTCGCGGGGCTCCTCGTAGATCTCGTTGTGCCGGCCCAGATAGCACGGGTCGTGGTAGGTGACGTCGGTCATCGCCCCGTCGGGCGCGGCGACCGGGACGAGCTTGCCCTCGCGCACCAGCTTGTTGAGCAGCTGAGTGTGGTGCACCACCTCGTACTGGCCGTCGAGCTGCGGGTACTCGCGGCCGAGGGTGTTGAGGCAGTGCGGGCAGGTGGTGACGATCTTGCGGGTGCCCGGCTCGCGACCCTCGAACACCGCGTTGAGAACCTCGACGTTCTGCTGGGCGAGCATCTGGAACAGGAACTCGTTGCCCGAGCGGCGGGCAGGGTCGCCGGTGCAGCTCT
>DASYES010000867.1:0-8829 GCA_036498885.1 Pseudonocardia sp. | reverse complement strand
GGTCGCGTACAGGAACGTGACGAGTGGGTTCGCGACGTAGGAGAGCCTGCGGTACCAGCCGATCAGGAGCCCGAGCGGCAGTCCGATGACGGTCGCGATCACCAGCCCGTAGAGCAGCTCCTTGCCGCTGGTGAGCAGGTCATCCCAGATGGTGGCGCTGCTGAACAGCTGCTGGAAGGCCCCGACGACGTCGATCGGCCCGGGGAGCACGATCGCCGGTTTGACCCGCAGCGCGGCGACGAGCTGCCAGAGGCCGAGCACCACCACGACAGCGGCTGTCCCGTACAGGAGCTGCGGGCTCGGCCGCCGTGACGGGGCGCGCTTGCTGGCGGTGGGTACGCGGGGCGGTCTGGTGGAGGCGGCCGTGGCGATCGGTGGGGCCATCAGTGGACGTCTCCTTCGGACGCGGCGGCTACCGGCCCGGCCTCGGCGCCGCCGCCGTACAGCACGTCGGCGATCTCGTCGACGAGTGCGAGGAACTCCGGCGACCGGCGGAGGCGCTGGTGGCGCGGCCGCTCGAACGGAACTGCCACCTCGCGGACGATGTGGCCGGGCCGGGGGCTGAAGACGCATACGCGGTCGGCGAGGAAGGCCGCCTCGGCGATGTCGTGCGTGACGAACAGTGCCGTGACGTCCTGTGCGGTGCAGACGCGCAGCAGTTCCGCCTGCATGACCTCGCGGGTCTGCGCGTCGATCGAGGCGAACGGCTCATCGAGCAGGAGCAGTTCCGGCTCGACGGCCAGGGCCCGCGCGAGATTGACCCGCTGCTGCATGCCGCCGGAGAGCTGCGCCGGGTACCGGTCGGCGAAGCCCGACAGCCCGACGAGGTCGAGCAGGCCGCGTGCCCGGTCCCGTGCCTGCGAGCGCTTCATCCTCCTGCCGAGCTCCAGCCCGTAGGTGACGTTGTCGAGAACGCTGCGCCACGGCAACAGGCTGGCCTGCTGGAACACCATGGCCCGGTCCGGCCCCGGACCGGGGATGTCGGCGCCGTCGAGCTGCAGGGTGCCGCCGTTGATCGGGATGAAGCCGGCGATGGCGTTGAGGAACGTGGTCTTGCCGCAGCCGGACGGCCCGACGATGCAGACGAAGTCGCTGCGCGACAGCTCGAGGTTCGCG
This sequence comes from Pseudonocardia sp., assembly GCA_036498885.1. Lineage (GTDB taxonomy): Bacteria > Actinomycetota > Actinomycetes > Mycobacteriales > Pseudonocardiaceae > Pseudonocardia. Next base: position 7,713 of record DASYES010000867.1, on the reverse strand, counting down.
TTGTCGACCGCGAGCGTGATGTCCGAGTCGGCCGTGCCCGGAGCGCGGTACTCGATACGGACGTTCGACGCCGTCAGGTGGGCCGGGCGCGACGGGTCGGCTCCCGCCCCCCGCGGTCCGGAGGACACCCCTACCAACTGCGGTACCGCCGGGCCACGTCTGCGGGACATGATTCGGAGGCTACGGACTGACGTCATACCGATGCAATACTTCGCTCACGGCAGGTGCAGGTGCTCCGCGGCCGAAGCCGGCGGGACCTGCGAGGACACGGCTCGGTGCGCCCCGGTGATCCGTCGCCGTACTCAGGCGGAGCCGCGTTCGGGCGGCCGGAGGGTGCCCTGGGCCAGCACCTCGGCGATCCCCGCCGCCGCCGAGGTCGGATCGAGGTAGGTGCCGCCTCGCACGAGCGGCCGGTACTCGTGGTCCAACTCGTAGTGCAACGGCACGCCGGTGGGGATGTTCAGTGCCTCCACCTCGCGTGGGGTGAGGGCGTCGAGGTGCATGCACAGCGCGCGCAGGGAGTTGCTGTGTGCCACGACGAGGACGACGTGACCGTGGTGCAGATCAGCGGCGATCGTGTCCTGCCAGTAGGGCACGACCCGGCGGTACACGTCGGAGAGCGCCTCGGTCGTGGGCAGCTCACGAGCCGGCAGTCCGCCGTAGCGGCGGTCGTGCCGGGCGCTCGACGGGTCGTTCTCGGGCAGTGGCGGTGGCGCGTGCTCGTACGAGCGGCGCCAGTGCGAGTAGCTCTCGTCCCCGAACTCGGCGCGCACCGCCGCCTTGCTGCGGCCCTGCAGGGCGCCGTAGTGCCGCTCGTTGAGGCGCCAGCTGCGCCTCGTCGGCAGCCACGGGTGCCCGATCGTCGCGAGTGCGATGTCCGCGGTGCGGATCGCCCGTGTCAGCACCGAGGTGTGTACGACGTCGGGCAGGAGAGCCTGCTCCATCATCAGCTCGCCGGCGCGCGCCGCCTCCCGTCGGCCGCGGTCGCTGAGGGGTACGTCCAGCCAGCCGCTGAAGCTGTCCTCCGAGTTCGCCGCGCTCTGCCCGTGGCGCAGCAGGAGCAGTGTGCGTGCACCACGGGCGGGTCGTGGCCGTATCGCGCACATCTATGCTCCCCTCGGTGGGCTGAGGTATGATGTTAGACCAATGCCGCAGCGTCGGCCCGATCTGATGAGGGGGCGCCGTGCCCAAAGTTGTCTTCATCTCCGCCGACGGCACCGAAACCGGTGTCGACGCCAGGGTGGGCGACTCCGTGATGACGGCGGCGACCCAGAACGGCGTGACCGGCATCGTGGCGGAGTGCGGCGGGAACGCCAGTTGCGCGACGTGTCACGTCTGGGTCAGCGAGGAGTTCGTCGAGCGGGTGGGAGAGCCGGGTGAGGTTGAGGAGGACCTCCTCGACCTCGCGGTGACGGAACGGCGAGCGGGCAGCCGGCTGTCCTGTCAGATCGCGATGACCGAGGAGTTGGACGGCCTGGCTGTCGAGATCCCGCCGGACCAGCCGTGACCCGACCGTGCGCACGGCCTCGCCACAGGTGGACGAGAAGGGTCTAATGGTCTTATTGTTTTCGAGATTCGAGAGTGAGCCGGCCGGCGCACGCCGGACGACACGGACCACCCCGCATTGCAGCAGGCGAAAGGATGGCCAACGGTGCTCAAGCAGGAGATCAACGAGCTTCTGACGCAGACGGGGCCCGGAACTCCGATGGGCGACCTCTTCCGCCAGTACTGGATACCGGCTCTCCTGGCCGAGGAGCTTCCCGAGAACGACTGCCCGCAGATCCGGGTCAAGCTCCTCTCGGAGCGCATGATCGCCTTCCGCGACAGCGAGGGCCGCTACGGGCTGATCGACGAGTTCTGCGCCCATCGCGGTGTGTCGCTGTGGTTCGGCCGCAACGAGGAGGGCGGTCTGCGGTGCGCCTACCACGGCTGGAAGTTCGACGTGACCGGCCAGGCCATCGAGGTGCCGTCCGAATCGGAGAACGGCAACTTCTGCGAGCACGTCAAGCTCACGTCCTACCCGCTCGTGAAGATCGGTGATGTGCTCTGGACGCACATGGGTGACCCGGACAAGCGGCCTCCGTTGCCGGAGTTCGAGTTCGCCCAGGTGGCACCGGAGCAGACCTACATCTCGAAGCGCTGGCAGGAGTGCAACTGGCTGCAGGCCTTCGAGGGCGGCATCGACTCCAGCCACGTGTCCTGGCTGCACGCAGGGGGTCTGAAGAACGACCCGCTGTTCAAGGGCTCCAAGGGCAACGAGTACAACCTCGCCGACTTCAAGCCGTTCTTCGAGGTCGCCGAAGCCGAAGGCGGCCTGTTCGTGGGGGCACGGCGCAACGCCGAGGCCGACAGCTACTACTGGCGCATCACCCCCTGGGTCATGCCCAGCTTCACGATGATCGCGCCGCGGGCCGACCACCCCGTTCACGGGCACTGGTGGATCCCGATCGACGACGAGAACTGCTGGGCCTACTCGTTCGACTATCACCCCACCCGCGCGCTCACGCCGACCGAGGTCGAGAACATGAAGGCGGGCCACGGCGTGCACAGCGAGAACATCCCCGGCACCTACCGCCCGGCGGCCAACAAGGACAACGACTACCTGATGGACCGCGACGCGCAGCGCCGGGGTGAGTACTTCTCGGGAATCAGAGGAATCGCCATTCAGGACTCCTCGCTGCAGGAGAGCATGGGGCCTATCGTCAACCGGTCCAAGGAGCGGCTCGTCTCCGCCGACGCCGGCATCATCAAGGCCCGGCAGAAGCTGCGGAAGGCGGCACTCGCTCTGCGCGAGGAGGGTGTCGTGCCGCCCGGTGTCGACCCGCAGCACCACCGCGTGCGCTCGGCCGCCGTCGTCCTGCCGCGGGACGAGTCGTTCATCGAGTCGAGCCGCGACGCGCTGACGGCCGCTCCCGGCAAGCCGCACGCCACCGTCTGAGCGACTCGACGTCCTGTGAAGGCACCGATATGACGATGCGCCCCGTGCTCCTCAACAGCTGCGCCACGGCGACCACCGCCGCCGAGGCGCGGTTCCGGATCGACGTACCGATCGAGGGTCGCGCAGGCGCGCGGGTGGTGGCCCTGGACGACGACGCCGCGACCATCGTCCGGCGTCTCGCCCTGCAGGAGTGGAACGGCGCGCGGTTCTTCACCCTCGTGGCCGGCACCGGACCGGGCCGGAACGGCGTCGGCGACGACCCGGACGAGATGCCCCTACACCGCACGAACGGGACGGACACGCGCCTCGCCGATGAGCTCATGGGTGCGGACGTCGCGGTCATGCTCGCCACCGCGGGCGGTGGCGCGGCAGCGGCCGCCTCGGCGATCGGGCGTGCCTGCGCCCGGCGCGGCATCATGACCGCCGGCCTGGTGCTCGGCGACCGCCATGAGGTCGGCGGCGTCGTCGTCGCCCTCCGGCCGTACGCCCAGGTGCTGCTCGTGACCGCCGACGAGCAGGACGTGCACGAGGTGCTGACCGCGCTCAGGGCGTGAGCGACTCTCCCTGCCCGACTCCCGGACGACGGAGGCACGATGGACGAGAAGGTGACCCTGCCCGGGCTGCAGGCGATGAAGCACGAGCGGCGCAAGATCGTCTGCGTGGTCGCGTGGGACTACCAGATGGCCCGTATCGTCGACCGCGTCGGCGTCGACATCGTCTCGGTCGGCGACACCGTCGGGATCAACCTGTGGGGGCACTCCAACCCGCTCGAGATCACGATGGACCAGCTGCTGGTGGTCTGCCAGGCCGTCCGCCGCGGGGTGAAGCGCGCGCTGGTCTCCTGCGACTTCCCGTTCGGGCCGCTGCAGGAGGGCCCGGACAGCGCCGTGCGCGCGGCGATCCGGCTCGTGAAGGAAGGTGGTGTCGACCTCGTCAAGCTGGACGGCGCGGCCGATCACCTCGACGCGGTCGCCGCGGTCGACCGGGCCGGGATCCCGGTGTTCGCCCAGTTCGGGATCACCCCGCAGACCGCGCTGCGCCACGGAGTCACCTACCGCGCCACCCCCGGCAGGGGGAGCGAGGTGCCGGTGGCGATGACGGACGAGATGGTGGCGCAGGCGAAGAGCCTGGAGGCGGCGGGGGCCGCGCTGCTGAACTTCACCAACTCCGGCGCGGTCGTCGGCCCCGAGGTGGTCCGGGCGGTCTCGATCCCGGTGCTCGGCGGGCACGGCGGTGGCCCGTGGCTCGACGGGCGGATCCGGCTGGCCACCGCGGCGATCGGCTACGGTGCCTCGGGCGTGGACGATCCGCCCGACACCTATGCCAACGTGGCCCGGATCGCCCACGACGCGATCGCCGAATACGTGGCGGACGTCCGGGCGGGGCAGCAGATCAGAGGCGGCATCCCCGTCACCTGAGAGGAAGGTTCGTGCCCAGCACCACGATCGACGGCCTCGTCACGCACTACGAGGTGAGCGGCACCGGGCCGCCGTTGCTGATGTTCTCCCCGGGCGGTTTCAACGCCACTCTCGGCAACTGGGCCTCCCACGGCATCTACCGGCGCACCAACATGCTCGCGCACCTCACCGAGCGGTACACGTGCATCACGTTCGACCGTCGGGAGTCCGGTTCGTCGGGCGGGCGGATCGAGCGAGTCACCTGGGGCCACTACGTGCGGCAGGGCAAGGGGCTGCTCGACCATCTGGGCATCGCGCGGGCACACCTGATGGGCGGATGCGTGGGGTGCTCCATCGCCGCCCGCTTCGCCGTGTCCCACCCCGACACGGTGGCGAGCATGGTGCTGTACTCGCCGGCAGGTGGTGCCCAATACCGCCTCACGCAGCACGCGCGATTCCAGCAGCATGCGGCGTTCGCGGCGGAGCACGGCCTGGCGCAGGTCGTCGACCGCGCGAAACGCTCGACGGCGAGCTTCAGCGACGACCCCTGCGTCGGGCCGTGGGCCACCGTCATCCGCACGGATCCCGAGTTCGCGGCCGCCTACGCCACGTTCGACCAGGCTCGCTACCAGTTCATCCTGAATGGACTGGTGCGAACGATGTTCGACCGCGACACCGTGCCGGGTCCGGAGCCGGAGGACCTTCTGCAGCTCGACGTGCCCACGCTGGTGGTGCCGGGACAGGACAGGTCGCACGCCCCGTCGGCGGCGCGGTACCTGCACGAGTGCCTTCCCGGCTCCGAGTACTGGGACGTACCCGTCGCCGACCAGACCGAGGAAACGGCGCCGGACCGCGTGCTCCGGTTCCTCGACGCCGTGCGGCTCCTCGACACCCTGGAATCGTTCCGGATCTGAGTGGTCGGGTGGCTCAGGCGATCAGGTCGTGGGTCCCCGCGGCGAAGAGGGATTCGAGAGTGGGCCGCCCGTCGAGGATCTTCTGCGCCACGGCGAGGTCGAGCAGCTTCTCGATGTTGCTCCGGTTCGGGGGGATGCCGTAGGGGAGCGGGTCGGCTCCCGTCACCGCCATCACCTGCTCGTGCAGGTGGTCGACGGGGCCCGGGTCGGTGATCGCGCCCGCCCGCAGGCGGTCGACGTAGAGATTCTTGGACTCCGCGAACGCCGTGAAGACGTCCCGCGCCAGATGCGGGTGCTGCTCGAGGAGTTCGTCCCTGACCACCACGAGGTGGTTGATCGGGTAGTACCCGTCGCGGCGCAGGGCAGCCAGCCCGGCGTGCCGCGCGTCGGGGATCAGGGGAGCGACGTCCGCCAGGTCGCCGTCCACCCCGATCCCCGCCGCGATCTCGCCTGCACCGAGCATGGCGGCGAGGTCGCTGGCCGGCGGCATCGGCACGACATTGGCCGGCGGCCGGTACTCGGCCACGTGCTCGTCACCGGAGAGCACCCAGGTCACCCGGTCGAGGTCGACGCCGTACTCGTCGGCCAGCACGCCGCGCGCCCACACGCCGGTGGTGACCGTGTAGCCGCGGTTGACCCCGACCTGCCGCCCGTGCAGGTCCGTGGGCGTCCGGATGCCGACCGCGGTGTTGAAGCGGATGGCGCCGTGGTGGAAAGCCCGGACGAGGAAGACGGGCAGCGCCGTGAACCGCACGCCGTGCGCCTTCGCCACCAGGTAGGTCGTGAACGCCATCTCGGAGACGTCGAACTCGAGCGTGCGGACCATGCGGCGGAACGCAGAGACGAGGACCGGCACCTCCTCGAAGTCGAAGACCAACCCGCGGGGCGCGACCGTGCCGTCCTTGAGGGCCGCGTTGTTGCCCTGGGTGCGGGTGACGGTTCTCAGCTGGAGTTCCGGCATCGGGCTTCCTCTCGTGCTCGCTTGGTCACATTATGGTAAGACAGCAGACCATAAGACCGAACTAGTGGCGGCGTGGCCGCCCGGGAGTGAGGATCGTGATGGCTGAGGACGTCCTGGCCGCCGTGCGGACGGCTCCCGGCAGGACCGAGATGCGCAGTTTCCCGATGCCGGATGTCCCCGACGACAGTGCCCTGCTGAAGGTCGAGGTCGCCGGCATCTGCGGGACCGACGTCAAGATGTACGCCAAGCCTCCGTTCCCGGATCCGGTGATCATGGGGCACGAGAACGTCGGGACGATCGCCTACGCGGGCCGTGACTTCACCCGGCGCCACGGCGTGGTCGACGGCGACCGCGTCTTCGTCGAGCACTACGTCGGCTGCTTCCACTGCGAGTGGTGCCACCGGGGCGACTACCGGCACTGCGAGAACACCGACTGGCGCACCAACCCCGACGCCCGGCGGTACGGCTACACGTCCGCGGAGAATCCCTTCCACCTCTGGGGCGGCTTCTCCCAGTACCTGTACCTGCCGTGGAACGCGGTGTTGCACAAGGTCCCCGACGGGGTCTCGGCCGAGCTCGCCGGCATCGTCACTCCGCTGTCGAACGGGATCGAGTGGGCCCTGTTCGCCGCCGGGGTCGGCTACAACTCGACCGTGCTGATCCAGGGGCCGGGACAGCAGGGGCTCTCACAGGTGGTCGCCTGCAAGCAGGCAGGCGCCTCGCAGATCATCGTGACCGGCACGACCCGGGACGCGGTCCGCATGCAACTCGCCACCGATCTCGGCGCTGATCACACGATCGATGTCCGCGAGGAGGATCCGCTCACGCGAATCACGGAGATCACCGACGGCAAAGGCGTCGACGTCGTGCTGGACTGCACCGCCGGGGCCGGGGTGGCACCGGTGCTCCTGGGCGTGGACGCGCTCAAGCGCCGGGAGGGCACGATGGTGATCCAGGGCGAGCTCGCGGCCTTCCCGGACTTCCCGATGAAGAAGATGACCGAGAAGGCGATCACCATCAAGAGCGCACGGGGGCACAGCTACCGGGCGTGCGAGCTCGCGCTGGAGCAGCTGGCGTCGGGGCGCTTCCCCGTGGAGCGGCTGACCACCCACACCTTCGGGCTCGACGACGTCGATCGGGCAATCCGGGCCGTCGGGGGCGAGGTGGACGACGGTGTCGTGCATGTCTCACTCCTTCCGTGGTCGGATGGGAAGATCCGCAACGAGGCGAGCAGGTGAGGAGTCAGATGTCGATCGTCGTCCGGAACCCTCCGCGCACCGACAAGGCCAGCGTCACTGCACTGGGCCGGTTCGGTGTCGCCACGATTCATGAGGCGCAGGGCCGTACGGGTCTGTTGGAACCGCGTCTGCGACCGATCTATCCCGGGGCTCATGTCGCGGGGACGGCGGTGACGGTGAGCGTGCCGCCGGGTGACAACTGGATGTTGCATGTCGCGGTCGAGCAGTGCCAGGAGGGTGATGTCCTGGTGGTGGCCCCGACGCT
>DASYES010000866.1:0-3573 GCA_036498885.1 Pseudonocardia sp. | reverse complement strand
GCAGCGAGCCTGCCTGGTTCCACATCTCGATGGCCGCGTCGAACGGCCCGCCATCGGTGGTGCCGTCCGCGACCACCAGATAGCTGCCCGGCTGCAAGGCAGCCACCAGCCCTCCGACGACCTCTCGCGCGCGCTCGAAGTCGGGCACGTGCCCGAGGATGTTCATGAGCATGAGCGCGATCGGCCGGGTGAAGTCGAGGCTCTGCGCGGCGACCTCGAGGATTCGGGGAGTGTCGAACAGGTCCGCGTCGATGTAGGTGGTGGAGCCCTCGGCGGAGCTGAGGAGGAGCGCGCGGGCGTGCGCGAGCACGATCGGGTCGTTGTCGACATAGACGATCCGCGACTCGGGGGCCACCCGCTGGGCTACCTCATGGGTGTTGTCCACAGTGGGCAGGCCGGTGCCGATGTCGAGGAACTGCCGAACGCCGGCCTCCCCGGCGAGATGCCGGACGGCTCGCGCGAGGAAGGCCCGCGAGGAGCGTGCGATGTCGACGATCGGCGGGAAGAGCTCCCGGAACTCGTCGCCGACGCGGCGGTCGACCTCGTAGTTGTCCTTGCCACCGAGCCAGTAGTTCCAGATGCGCGGGGAGTGCGCGACACCGGTGTCGATCACCGATGCCTGCCCGAGACCGGATCCGTCCTCCGTCACGCTCTGACCTCCTGCCGGGTTGGCGATGCTGCGTCCACCCTAGGCGAAGTGGATCAGAAGAGGATCGTGGCGAAGCTGCCGACCTGTGTGAAGCCGATCCGGTCATATGCCGAGCGGGCCACGCGGTTGAAGCCGTTGACATAAAGACTCGACACGCGGCCGAGGGCGGCCAGACGCTCGACCACTGCGGCGGTGCCGGCCGTGCCCAGCCCCTGGCCACGCAGGCTGGGGTGCACCCAGACGCCCTGGATCTGCCCCACCTGGCGAGACAGCGCGCCGATCTCCGCCTTGAACACCACCTCGCCGCCCTCGAAACGGGCGAACGCGCGCCCCGCGGCCACCAACTCGGCCACGCGGGACCGGTAGCCCACCCCTCCGTCGCCTGCGCGCGGGTCGATGCCCACCTCCTCGGTGAACATCGCGACCGCCGCCGGCAGGTAGCGGTCCAGCTCGTCGGGGCGGACCGCGCGGACGTACGGGTCGGCAGTGACCGCGGGCGCGCCCGCCAGCGCCATCAGCGGCTGGTCGGCACGCACCTCACGGGCGGGCGCCCAGTGCCCGGCGAGGTCGTCCCACAACGGCAGCACCAGCTCGGCCCGCCCGACCAGCGAGGAGCAGGTGCGCCCGTAGCGACGTGCCCGGTCGGCGAAGCTGCGTAGAGCCGCCCGCTCGCCCCGCAGCGGCACGAGGTTGGCGCCGGAGAAACAGAGTCCGTCGAAACGGGAGCCGACGCCCCACAGCTCACCCCCGAGACGCCAGGGATCCAGCCCCGCTACCTCGACGCGAGCGGCGACCATGCAGGCGGCAACGGGATCACTCTCGAGGACCGCGCAGACGTCCGCGCGGTCCCGGTCGTCGAGGAGCCGCGCTCCGGCGACACGAAGCACCCCATCACGATGCCAGACCGCTGCCGCCATGCCCACGACGGGATGGGTCTGAGCGCCCGAAATATCGCGGCGCACGGTAGTCGCGTCACCCGATGGCACCTATACGAGAACCGCCCCGCTCGTCCGGGACGTGATCGTGGCGCCCGCTGTCCGCCCGCCCGGCACTCCCGCCGCGCGAGACCGAACCGCTCACCCGATGGCGACGGAACGCGGGCCCACTCCCGCTCACCCGACGGCGGCGATCCCGGGCCCACTCCACTCACCCCACGGTGACCTGCGGCTCGCCCTCCTCCTCGATCGACTCGGCGATCTTCATCGCCTCCTCGATCAGCGTCTCGACGATGGCATGCTCCGGGACGGTCTTGATCACCTCGCCGCGAACGAAGATCTGCCCCTTACCGTTGCCTGACGCCACGCCGAGATCGGCCTCACGCGCCTCCCCCGGGCCGTTGACAACGCAGCCCATGACGGCCACCCGCAGCGGCACCTCCATGCCGGTGAGGCCGGCTGTGACCTCGTCGGCGAGCTTGTAGACGTCCACCTGGGCGCGCCCGCACGACGGGCAGGAGACGATCTCGAGCTTGCGCGGGCGGAGGTTGAGCGACTGCAGGATCTGCGTGCCGACCTTGATCTCCTCCACCGGAGGCGCGGAGAGCGAGACGCGGATGGTGTCGCCGATGCCCTGGCGCAGCAGCGCGCCGAACGCCACGGCCGACTTGATCGTGCCCTGGAACGCCGGACCCGCTTCGGTGACGCCGAGGTGCAGCGGGTAGTCACAGGACTCGGCCAGCAGCTCGTAAGCGCGCACCATGACAACCGGGTCGTTGTGCTTCACCGAGATCTTGATGTCGTGGAAGTCGTGCTCGGCGAAGAGGCCCGCCTCCCACAGCGCGGACTCGACGAGCGCCTCCGGCGTGGCCTTGCCGTACTTCTCCATCAGGCGCTTGTCGAGGGAGCCCGCGTTGACGCCGATGCGGATCGGCGTGCCGTGGTCCTTGGCAGCGGCCGCGATCTCCTTGACCTTGTCGTCGAACTTCTTGATGTTGCCCGGGTTGACGCGCACGGCGGCGCAGCCGGCCTCGATCGCCGCGAAGACGTACTTGGGCTGGAAGTGGATGTCGGCGATCACCGGGATCTGCGACTTCCGCGCGATGGCGGGAAGTGCGTCGGCGTCGTCCTGGCTGGGGCAGGCGACCCGGACGATGTCGCAGCCGGCCGCGGTGAGCTCCGCGATCTGCTGGAGGGTTGCGTTGACGTCGGAGGTGAGGGTGGTGGTCATCGACTGCACGGAGATCGGGGACTCGGACCCGACTCCGACGGGACCGACCTGCAGCTGCCGGGTGGACCGGCGAGGGGCCAGGGTCGGCGCGGGAGGTGCGGGCATGCCCAGTGAGACGCTCACGACCCCCAGTATCCCCCGTCACGCTCCACCGCCGCTGGCGGCGTGCTCGGGAGCACTCTCTCGTGCACGGAGGGCTACGTGCGCCCCGTGTCCTCCTGGGCCTTGCGCAGCGTCGACGAGTGCGGCAGCCAGGTGGCGAGCTCTACCGGCCATCCGTCGGCCTCCAGCAACGACACGACCGCGGGGTCGTCGTCGAGCACCGACACCACGCTCCGCACGGCGGAGAGCTTCCGCAGCACGTCGCGCTTGAGCCAGCGGGCCGGGCGCCGGTCGTGGTCGGCGCGCATGACGAGCGGCTCCACCGGCAGGTCGTGGCGCACCAGCCAGTCCTCGGTGAGCCGCCGGGTGCGCTCGGGCCTGCCGGTCAGGTAGAGCACATCGTGGGCCGCGAGCGCGGCACGAACCCGCTCAGCGCCCTCGACGAGGAGCGGGTCGCGGTCGGCGGACTGGAAGAAGTGCTCCCAGCGCTGCGGGCGGGCCTCCAGGTGGTGCAACCGGTGACGGACGTCGGCGAGCACACCGTCGATGTCGAACACGGCGAGCGGGTTGCGCTCGGAGTACGGGTCACGCGGGCCCGTGGGTGGAGCGGGGACACCCGCCGCGCTGATAGTCACACCTTCAATTATCCAGGTGGC
>DASYES010000865.1:0-3978 GCA_036498885.1 Pseudonocardia sp. | reverse complement strand
CAGAAGGCGCTCGAAGGCGTCCAGGACAGCCCGCCCAACTGGGGGCTCGACCGCATCGACCAGCGCGGCCTCCCGCTCGACGGCCGATTCACCACGCGGGCCACGGGAGCCGGGGTGACGATCTACGTGCTGGACACCGGCATCGACACGACCCATCCCGAGTTCACCGGGAGGGCCACAGTCGGGTTGAACGCCGCAGACAACGTCAACGGGGACTGCGACGGTCACGGCACCGTCGTAGCGGGCATCGCCGGCTCCTACCACTACGGGGTGGCCAAGGAGGCGCAGCTGCGCTCGGTCAAAGTGCTCGACTGCAGTGGCTCCGGCTCCTTGTCGTCCCTGCTCGCAGGTATCGACTACGTGGCCAGGGACCACCGGGGTCCGTCCGTCGCGGTGATGTCGTGGAGCTACGGCCCGTCGGATGTGCTCACGTCAGCGGTGACGGAACTCGTCAACAGGGGCGTCTTCGTGGCCTCGTCCGCGGGCAACTCCGGTTCGAACGACTGCGGGTCCGCGCCGCGCGCATCGCGAGGTGTGCTGGTCGCGGCGAACTCGACCATCGACGACGACCGCGGACCGAGGTCCTCCACGGGAGACTGCGTGGACCTCTATGCCCCGGGCACGGGCATCAGGTCGACCTTCCCCGGCGGCGGCACGGCGTCCTACACGGGCACCTCGATGGCCGCACCGCACGCCGCCGGGGTGGCGGCCCTCTACAAACAGACCTACGGCGACGCGCCGAGCAGCACCGTGGAGCAGTGGATCGTGGGCAACGCGACGCCGGGCGTCATCGACGGCGGCGGCACGGATGGCACCCCGAACCGACTGCTCTACACGGGCGGCCTGTGACGAGCCTGCTCAGTACTTGCTCATGACGTGCTTGATCCGCGTGTAGTCCTCGAGCGAGTACCCCGACAGGTCCTTGCCGTAGCCGGACTCCTTGAACCCGCCGTGCGGCATCTCGGCGACCAGCGGGATGTGGCAGTTGACCCAGACACAGCCGAAGTCCAGCGCCCGCGACAGCCGGATCGTGCGCGAGTGGTCGCTCGTCCAGACGCTCGACGCGAGGCCGTAGGGCGTGCCGTTGGCGAACGCGACGGCATCGTCCTCACCGGTGAACGTCTGCACCGTGATGACCGGGCCGAAGACCTCAGTCTGCACGATCTCGTCGTCCTGCTGGAGCCCGCTCACCACGGTCGGCGGGTAGAACCAGCCCGGGCCGTCGGCCGGTGCGCCACCCGTGAGGACCCGCGCGTGCGACGGCACCCGCTCGAGCAGGCCCGAGACCTTCGAGAGCTGGTCAGGGTTGTTCAGCGGCGGGATGAAGAGATCCTCGGCGCCGGGCTGCTCGTCACGGGAGAACAGGACGCCGCTGGCCTCCGCGGCCAGCGCTTCCGCGAGCGCGTCGGCCACGTCGGCGTGCGCGATCACGCGGGTGGCGGCGGTGCAGTCCTGACCGGCGTTGAAGAACCCGGCCACGGCGATGTCGGCCGCGGCGGCCTTGACGTCGACGTCGTCGAACACGATGACCGGCGCGTTGCCGCCGAGCTCGAGGTGCACCCGGGCGACGCGCGACGCCGCGGCGGCGGCCACCGACTTCCCTGCCGGGATGCTGCCCGTGATCGCCAGCATGGCCGGAATCGGGTGCTCGCTCATCGCGACGCCGGTGGAGCGGTCGCCGCACACGACGTTGAGCACACCGGGAGGCAGCGCCTCGGCGAACAGCTCACCGAGCCGAACTGTGCTGGCCGGAGTGGTGTCCGACGGCTTGAGCACCATGGTGTTGCCAGCCGCGAGCGCCGGGCCGATCTTCCAGATCGCCATCATCATCGGGTAGTTCCACGGCGTGATCGAGCCGACCACCCCGAGCGGTTCCCGCCGGATCGACGAGGAATGACCCTCCATGTACTCGCCCGTGGAGCGGCCCTCGAGGTGCCGGGCCGCTCCGGCGAAGAACCGGAGCTGGTCGACCATCGGGCCGATCTCCTCCGACAGCGTCAGCCCGGTGGGCTTGCCCGTGTCACGCGCCTCGATCTCGACGAGCTCCTCGCCGTGGGCCTGGACGGCGTCGGCCATCGCGAGCAGAGCGTTCATGCGGTCGCTCGGCGTGGTGTCGCGCCAGCCCTCGTCGAACGCGCGCCGGGCGCTGCGGTAGGCGGCGTCGACGTCGGCGGACCCGGAGAGCGGCGAGGTTGCGTACACCTCGCCCGTCTTCGGGTCCGAGATGTCGAGGGTGCGCCCGTCCGCCGCGGGTGCTGGCTTACCGTCGACGATGTTGTGGAACGTCTGCATGACGGGCCCCTCTCACTTCATGGTGTTCACGTGGTAGCCGCGCTTGTTTCGTCGCCGCTTATTTCGTGGCTGCGCCGGCGGAGTCACCGGACAGCCGGTTGGCCAGGTAGACCGGGAGTACCGAGATCACGACCAGCACCGCGGCCGCGACGTTGACCACCGGCAGCTGGTTGGGGCGGAACAGGTTCTGGAAGATCCACAGCGGCAGCGTCTGGAGGCCTGGCCCGGCGGTGAACGTCGTGACGATGATCTCGTCGAAGGACAGCGCGAATGCCAGCAGGGCGCCGGCGACGATGGCACCACGCAGCGCCGGGAAGGTGACGAGTCGCCAGGTGGCCCACGGCGTGGCTCCGAGGTCCATCGAGGCCTCCTCCAGCGTGCCCGCCATCCGCCGCAACCGCGCGGAGGCATTGTTCACCACGATCACGATGCAGAACGTGGCGTGCCCTGCCACCAGCGTGAAGAAGGTGAGCCCGCCCAGAACCTGGGTGAACATCGTGTTCAGTGCGATACCGGTGACGATGCCCGGCAGTGCGATCGGCAGCACCACGAGCAGCGACACCGCGTCGCGGCCGAAGAACTCGTAGCGGGTGAGCGCCAGCGACGCGAGGGTGCCGAGGACCACGGCGATGAGCGTGGCCAGCAGCGCCACCTCGACCGAGGTGAGCAGGGCCGCGCGCACACCGTCGTTCGTGGCGGAGACCTGCCACCAGTGCAGGGTGAGCCCTGGTGGCGGCCACGCGAACACCCTGCTCGTCGAGAACGAGTTGAGGAGCACCAGCAGCAGCGGCACGTAGACGAACGTCAGGACGCCGGCGGCGGCGGCGCGCAGCAGCCAACGGGCCGGGGTGCAGAGGATCACGGGTGCCGCCCTCCTAGAGCCGGGACAGGGCGCCGGTGCGCCGGATCGTCAGCAGGTAGGCCGCCATCACGATCAGCGGCAGGATGGCAACGGCTGCGGCGAACGGAAGATCGACCGAGAACGTCGAGTAGACCACGTTGCCCAGCATCTGATGGGTGCCGCCGACGGTCTGCACCGTGATGTAGTCGCCGAGCGACAACGAGAACGTGAACACCGAGCCTGCGGCGATCGACGGCGCGAGCAGCGGCAGCATCACGGTGCGGAACGACGTCCACGGGCGGGCGCCGAGATCCGCGGTGGCCTCGAGGAACGAGCCACGCATCGAACTGATCCCCGCGTACACCGGCAGCACCATGTAGGGCAGCCAGAGGTAGGTGAGTGTCACGATCACGGCGATCCAGCCGTAGCCCGGGCTCAGCGAGCCGAGGATGCCGTCCTCCGGCACGAGCAGCACGCGCCACGCGTAGACCTTGACCAGGTACGACGCCCACAGCGGGGTCAGCACCAGTGCCACCAGCACCGGGCGCGAGCGCGGACGTGCCACGAGCGCCATGTAGGCCGCCAGCGGGAGCGCGAGCAGGGCGCAGAGCAGCGTGACGCCTGCCGCCACCCCCACCGTGCGCAGAGCGGTGAGCAGGTACTCCGGCGTGGTCAGGACGTCAACGACGTTGTCGGTGGAGAACTCGTACTCGATGCGCCCGGTGAAGCTGTTGGTGCTGAAGAAGGCCGTGGCCAGCAACAGGGCCAGCGGCGCGATGTACAACAGGACGAGCCAGACGAGCGCAGGCGTGAGCAGACCGGTGAGGCGAAGCGCCGGTCGACGG
>DASYES010000864.1:0-4824 GCA_036498885.1 Pseudonocardia sp. | reverse complement strand
CGACGAGCCCGTCCTTGGACCCGAAGTTCTGGTACAGGCTCGCCCTGGCGACGTCGGCGTCGGCAACGAGCTGATCGACGCCGACGGCGCGGATCCCGTGCCGGTCGAACAGCCGTGCCGCGCTGGTGACGAGCCTTTCTGCTGGAAGCGGACGAGCGCTGACGGAAGCCACCTGATCAGCATAGACCTCACAGGATTCAGACCGATCATTCTGTCTGTTACTGTCGGACGGGTGAGCCCCGCCCTGCTGGTGCAGCGCCGCCACGTCGACCTGCTTCGGGTCGTCTCCGCGGCATGTCGGGCCTCGCTGTCCAGGTCGGTCTGAGCCGACCCTTTCCGCGGGAATCCCCGCCACTCATCTGAGGGCGTCGCGCCGCCGCGCGTCGCCGCCGACGCCTGTGTCGTCTCTTGGGAGAAAGCCATGCCGTTGTTCCTGTTCGAACTGACCGTCGCCACCGCCGAGCGGACGGCCGTTAACGCCCTACTCGACGAGGTGGGAAAGGCCGCGGCCGACGTCGGGGGTGATCTCATCGAGTCGCAGGTCACCGCGGGGCTGGACCGGGTCTTCGCCATCGTCGAGGCCAGCGGGGCGGCGGTGCTCACCGACGTGGTCACCGACGCGACCGTGCCCTCTGCCGCGGGCATCAGCGGCCCCGACGAGGTTCGTCTCGTCGGAGCCGACCTGACCGCGCTCAAGGCCGCTCGCCCGCGTGCGGGCTACCTGGTCGAATGGGATCTGCCCGCCGAGCTGGACATGGAGTCCTACCTCGAGCGCAAGAGGACTAAGGCGCCGCGGTATGCGGATGTGCCCGAGGTCAGCTTCCTGCGCACCTACGTGCGTGAGGACATGGCGAAGTGTCTGTGTTTCTACGACGCCCCGGACGAGGACGTGGTGCGCCGTGGCCGGGCCGCCGTCGACACCCCGATCGACCGCTTGCACGCGCTGGACCCCGGGACGTCCCGGTGAGCCAGGACCGATCCGGTGCGACGCTCACGGCGGCACCGGCTGACGTGGCGGCTCCGGTGGTCGCGCAGGCCCGGGAGCGCGCCGCCGACGTCGACGCGGGGCGGGCCGACCCGCGGGCCACCGTCCGGCTGGCCGGCGGGCTGGGGCTGCTCGACGCGCCGCTCGTGCGGGCGGTCGGTCTCGTCGAGGAGGTGGCGGGGGAGTGCATGAGCACGGCGTTCTGCCTCTGGGCTCAGCGGATGGTCCTCACTTACCTCCGCGCCGCTGCACGCGCCGACACCGAGCTCATCGAGAGTGTCGGCAGCGGAGTACTGGCCGGCAGCACCGCGATGGCGCCCGCCCTGCGGGACGTGGCCGGGATCGCCCCCGTTCCCGTCGTCGCCGTGCGCACACCGACCGGGCTGCGGCTGCACGGACCGATTCACTGGGCATCTCAGCTGTACGCCGACGCCGTGGCGGTTCTCCCGGTGCGCATCGGTGAGGATCCCGGCTCAGCGGAGCGCGCCGTGGTCCGGATCCGGCTCTCCGATCCGGGGGTGCAGGTCGCCCCGGCCCCGCCGCTGCTCGCCATGGATGCCACGGCATCGTCGTCGGTCCGGCTCGACGGCGTCGACGTCGGACCCGACGCCGTGCTGTCCACCGACCTGGCGGGTTTCGTCGATGCGGTCCGCCCGGACTTCCTCCTCCTGCAGACGGCCTTCTGCACCGGGCTCGCTGCCCGGTGCGTGGTGGAGAGCGCCACCCATGTCACGGGGGTGAACGTCGCCCTGCAACCGGATCATGACGAGATCGGCGCCGGCCTGTCGGGCGTGCGGCAGCGGCTGCACCGCTGGGCCGCTCGTCCCGGAGAGCCCGACAAGGCCGGGCTTCTGCAGCTCCGGTTGGACGCCGCCGCGGTGGCCGTCGCAGCGGCCCGGCTCGAGGCCACGCTCCGCGGCGGGGCCGGCTACCGGTCCGACAGCGCGGTCGCCCGGCGACTGCGGGAGGCGTCGTTCCTGCCGGTCCAGGCCCCGACGGAAGGACAACTGCGGTGGGAACTGTCGCGCTGCGCCTGACCGGCGCCACGAAGCGCTACGCGGACAAGGTCGTGCTCGACGGCGTGGACCTCGACGTCGAGCGGGATGCCCGGCTCGTCGTACTGGGCCCGAGCGGCAGCGGGAAATCCACTCTGCTGCGGCTGCTCGCCGGGCTGGAACCGCTCGACGGCGGCGCCGTCAGCAGGCCTGACGGCAGCGCCGGTGCGATCGGCATGGTGTTCCAACAGCCGCTGCTGCTGCCCTGGCTGAGCGTGCGGGAGAACGTTGCATTGGGTGGGCGCTACCGGGCCAACAAGCAGCGGTTCGATCCGGCGCGGCCCGACGAGCTGCTGGCGCTCTTCGGGCTCGCCGATCTGGCGCCGGCCCGGCCCGGACAGCTCTCGGGTGGGGAGGCGCAGCGGGTCGCGATTGCGAGAGCGGCAGCGGTGGCGCCGGAAGTCCTGCTACTGGACGAGCCGTTCAGCGCCCTCGACCCCGCAACCCGCCGTGGCATGCAGACCTGGCTGCGGGAGACTGCCGACCGGCTGGGCCTCGCATTCGTGCTGGTCACCCACGACGTCGACGAGGCGCTCTACCTCGCGTCCGAGATCGCGCTGCTCGACGGCACGGGGGCCGTCGCAGGTCGGTGGCCGCAGCTGGCCTCCGTCGCGCACGAGGAACTCGTCGCCCACCCGCTGCGGGCGGAGCTGTTTGCCGGCTACCGCTCGCAGATCGCGGCCGGCGCCGCGGGAGCGGCAACATGACGACCGGCCGGATCGGGCGCCGGGCGCTGCTCGCAGGCGGCCTCGCGCTCGGCGCCGCCGGTGCGGTCGGCGGGGTGGCCGGGATCGCCGACCTGGCGACCGCGCAGCGACCGACGGCGCGCGGCGGCGGTCTGACCAGGATCGGCTACCTGCCCATCACCGACGCGTCCCCCCTGCTCGTCGCGCACGCCGACGGGCGGTTCGCCGCGGCCGGCGTGCCCGCAGAGCGGCCCGTGCTGTTCCGCGGCTGGGAGTCGTTGGCGCAGGCGTTCCTGGCCCGCGAGATCGACGTCGCGCACATGCTGATGCCCTTCGCCATCCAGCTGCGCTACGCCTTGGGCGCGCAGCTCTGCGTGCTGGCGTGGAACCACACCAACGGCTCAGCGCTCACCGTCGGCCCGGCCGTCAACGATCTCTCCGATCTTGCCGGGCGCCAGGTGGCGATCCCGTTCTGGTGGTCGATCCACAACGTCGTGCTCCAGCGGATGCTGCGCGCGGCCGGTCTCGTCCCGGTGGTGCGCCGGGAACCGTCAGCGGCGCAGCGCACCGTCGGGCTCGTCGTGATGAGCCCGGCCGACATGCTGCCCGCCCTGCACACCGGCACGATCGCGGGCTACGTCGTCGCCGATCCGTTCAACGCCGCCGCCGAGCTTCGTGGGGTCGGCCGTGTCCTGCGTTTTCTCGGTGACGTCTGGCGCGACCACGCGTGCTGCGTGGTCGTGGTCCGCCGCGAGCTCGTCGAGCGGTCACCGGAGACCGTGCGGGCGCTGACCGACTCCCTCGTCGGTGCCCAGCTGTGGATCGGCGGCCACCGCAAGGAAGCGGCGGCCCTGCTCACGAGTGGCCGCTACCTGCCGCAGCCGCTGCCCGCGGTCACCAAGGCGCTCGACCGCTCCGCGGCGCAGTACGCGGATGTTCTCGACCGGCCGGACTGGCACGGCGAGCGGATCGGCTTCGCGCCGTATCCGTACGAGAGCTACACGACGGCCCTCGTCGCCGCGATGCGGGAAACCGTCGTCGACGGCGACACCCGCTTCCTCGACGGCCTCGACCCCGCCGCCGTCCATGCCGACCTGGTCGACGACCGATTCGTCACCGCGAGCCTGGCCGCGTCCGGCGGGCCTGCGGCGTTCGGCCTGTCCACCTCGCTCTCCCGCACCGAAGGGCTCCTCCCGTGACGGTGACCGCGTCAACTCGTCCCCGCCCGTTGCAGGGGGCGTCCCCTTCGGGCGGCACCCTGCTCCCCGCCGTTCTCGGAATCCTCGTCGCGGTTGCCCTGTGGTGGACGGCCACCACCGTGCTGGCGGCGCCGGACTCGATGCTGCGCGCGTTCGCACCGCAGCACGCGCTGCCCGCCGTCGTCGACCTCGCACGCCAGGGTGTCCTCCTCGAGGACGTCGCCACGAGCCTGTGGCGGCTGCTCGTGGGACTGCTCGTCGCCGCCGTGCTCGGCCTCGCCATCGGGCTCGCGGTGGGGCTCCTCCCGCTCGTCGACGCCGCCACCGGTCCGGTGTTCCAGTTCCTGCGCATGATCTCCCCGCTGTCGTGGGCGCCGGTGGCGATCGGCCTCTTCGGCATCGGGCATCGGCCGGTGTTCTTCCTCGTGGCGGCTGCGGCGATCTGGCCGATCGTGCTCAACACGATCGCCGGGGTGCGCTCGATCGACCCCGGCTTCCTGCTCGCCGCCCGCTCGCTGGGCGCGACACGCGCCGAGGCCCTGGTCACCGTCGTGCTCCCGGCGATCCGCCCCCACGTCCTGACCGGGCTGCGGCTCGCACTGGGCATCGCCTGGGTCGTGCTCGTGCCCGCCGAGATGCTCGGTGTCACCTCCGGGCTCGGGTACGAGATCCTGAACTCCCGCGACCAGCTCGCCTACGACAAGGTCATGGCCGTGATCCTCGTGATCGGGCTGCTCGGTTTCGTGCTCGATGCGGTTGCCCGCCGGTTGCTGGGCTCCCGATAGAGACCTGTTCTGCACCCGATCCCGACCACGGGCAAGTGGGATGGATGGCGCTGTAAAGGGGCGACTCGCGCACGCAATCCGGGCGACTCGCGGGGTCCCCCGCGAGTCGCCCCC